>JBJESC010000074.1:0-4722 GCA_051882615.1 Oscillospiraceae bacterium | reverse complement strand
AAAGATACTACCTGCACGGCGCAGTTCCTTGTTAGGAGCCAGGAGCCGGGAGCCACGTTCGGTTGTAACAGTAAAGGGCCCCAAGGGAACTCTCACCAAGGAGTTCAATCACCTGATGAAGATTACCGCTGACGGCGGTGTAATCACCGTTGAGCGTCCTAACGACGAGGCAGAGGCAAGATCCCTTCACGGTCTTACCAGAACGCTTATCCACAACATGGTAGTAGGCGTTACCGAGGGCTACAAGAAGGAGCTTGAAATCAACGGTGTCGGCTTCAGATGCGAGAAGCAGGGCAAGAAGGTAATTATGAACCTCGGTTTCTCTCATCAGGTAGAGGTTGAGGATACAGACGACATCAAGCTGGAAGTACCCGCTCCCAACAAGATTATTGTAACCGGTATCGACAAGCAGAAGGTTGGACAGATGGCTTCCGAAATCAGAAGCAAGCGTCCTCCGGAGCCTTACAAGGGCAAGGGAATCAAGTATGATTACGAGGTTATCCGCCGCAAGGAAGGTAAAGCCGGTAAGGGTAAGAAGTAAGAGGGAAAGGATTGAAACGATATGGTTAAGACTATTGATAAGAACAAGAGCAGAATTCGTCGCCATAAGCGCGTTCGCTCTAAGATCTCCGGCACAGCACAGTGCCCCAGACTCAATGTTTTCCGCTCCTCTATGCACATTTACGCTCAGATTATTGACGACGTAAGCGGCAAAACCCTCGCTGCGGCTTCTTCCACAGAGAAGGATTTCGGAATGTACGGCGGAAACATCGAAGCTGCCAAGAAGGTCGGACAGATGATTGCCGAGAAGGCTAAGGCTGCGGGAATCACCGACGTTGTATTCGACAGAGGCGGCTATGTATACCACGGTCGTGTAGCGGCTCTCGCAGAGGGCGCACGCGAAGGCGGACTTAATTTCTGATAAGGAGGGAAACGAACTTGGCTAACTCTAATGTAAACAATATGGAAAACGCAGAAAACGAGCTCTCCGAAAAGGTTGTAGCTATTAACCGCGTATCCAAGACCGTAAAGGGCGGACGTATTATGAAGTTCTCCGCGCTGGTCGTTGTAGGCGACGGCAAGGGCACGGTAGGCTTCGGAATGGGCAAATCCAACGAAGTTCCCGACGCTATCCGTAAGGGAATTGACGACGCAAAGAAGAATCTTCACAAGATTGCACTCAAGGGAACAACCATTCCCCACGAGATTACAGGTAAATTCGGCGCAGGCGCAGTACTTATGCGTCCGGCTCCCGAGGGTACCGGCGTTATCGCGGGCGGTCCCGTTCGTGCCGTAATCGAAATGGCAGGAATCAAGAATATCCGTACAAAGTCCCTGCGTTCCAACAACCCCTGCAACGTAGTAAGAGCTACAATGGCAGGTCTTACCGCGCTTCGCACTGCGGAAGAGGTTGCAGCGCTGAGAGGCAAGAGCGTTAAAGAGCTTTAATTAGGAGGAATTCACATGGCACAGCTTAAGATTACTCTTGTACGCTCTTTGAACAGCTGCAAGAAGAACCAGATTGCCACAGCAGAGGCACTCGGACTGCGCAAGATTAACTCTGTTACTACTCAGCCCGACAACGCCGCTACCAGAGGCAAGATTAAGACTATCGCTCACCTTGTAAAGGTTGAGGAAGTTTAATTCAGGACACAAACACAATTGGGGGTGTAAAGCACTATGAAGCTTCACGAATTACAGCCCGCCCAGGGTTCGGTTAAGGACGTAAAGCGCATCGGACGTGGACACGGTTCCGGAAACGGCAAGACCGCAGGTAAGGGACACAAGGGTCAGAAGGCACGTTCGGGCGGTTCCATCAGACCGGGCTTTGAAGGCGGTCAGATGCCGCTTCAGAGAAGAATGCCTAAGCGCGGATTTAACAACATCTTCGCTAAGGAGTATGCGGAAATCAACGTTTCCGTACTCGAGGCAAGATTTGAGGACGGCGCAGTCGTTGACGCGCAGGCTCTTCTCGCTTCCGGCGCTATCAAGGACGCTAAGGACGGCATTAAGGTACTCGGCAACGGCGATATTACTAAAAAGCTGACGGTTAAGGCTGCAAAGTTTACAGCTGCCGCTCAGGAAAAAATTGAAAAGGCAGGCGGAAAGGCTGAGGTGATGTAATGAACGGAATGTTGACAGTCTTTCGCAACGCTTGGGTTGATACCCAGCTTCGCAAAAAGATTTTGTACACACTGTTTATTCTCGTCTTGTTCCGCTTAGGCTCTTGCATCTTCGTTCCCTTTCTGGATAACGAAGCAATAACCACGATGATTTCGGGAGCGTCGCTGCTCAACTATCTCGATACGATGACGGGCGGCGCGCTGGGTAAAGGTACGCTGCTGGCAATGTCAATCACGCCGTATATCAACGCGTCGATTATCATTCAGCTGCTGACCGTTGCCATTCCCCCTCTCGAGCGCCTCTCCAAAGAGGGCGAGGAGGGCAGGAAAAAGCTCAACAAAATAACAAAGTACACCTCTCTCGGAATTGCGCTGCTTCAGGCGACAACGTTCTACTTCACGCTGAGAAACGGCGTGACGGACAGCTCCGGCAGACACGTTGCAATCCTGAAGTTCGGCGATGTTTATTCGGGAGACGGCTGGTCGTTCGAGGTTATCCTCTCCGCGATTACCATTATCGGCTGCTTTGTTGCGGGTGCGTCCGTAATCATCTGGCTTGGCGACAGAATTAACGAAAACGGTATCGGAAACGGTATCTCTATGATTCTGTTTGCGGGAATTGTGGCTCGTCTGCCCGAAACCATCTCGACCTTTATCGCGCTGTGCAAGGCGGATATGAAGAATATCATCTTCGTTTGCGTGGTAGTTGTCATTTTTGCGCTGATGATT
This sequence comes from Oscillospiraceae bacterium, assembly GCA_051882615.1. GTDB lineage: Bacteria > Bacillota > Clostridia > Oscillospirales > Ruminococcaceae > CAG-115. The sequence continues at coordinate 1,870 of JBJESC010000074.1, read as the reverse complement.
TGGTTCGTAATCTTTATGACTAACGCGGAGCGCAGAATTCCGATTCAGTACGCAAAGCGCGTTGTCGGACGTAAGATGTACGGCGGTCAGTCCACACATATTCCGATTAAGGTTGCAATGAGCGGCGTTATGCCGATTATCTTCGCAATGTCGCTTATGAGCCTTCCGCAGACGATTCTGTTCTTCTTCCACATCACGGGTGACGGCACAAGCGGTCATACGTTCTGGGAGAGCGTGGCGAGATTCTTCAGAACTACCTCGCCCGGTTACGCGGTTATCTACTTCCTGTTGATTATCGCGTTCAACTACTTCTATGTTTCCATCACATACAATCCTATTGAGATTGCGAATAACCTGAAGAAAAACAACGGCGCAATCCCCGGCTACCGTCCGGGCAAGCCCACGTCGGACTTCATCTACAATTCGCTCAATAAGATTACTCTTATCGGCGCAATCTTCCTTGGCATTATAGCGATTTTCCCGATTATTCTGTCGTGGATAAATCCCGACTTCTCGCAGCTGTCGCTGGGCGGTACATCAATGCTGATTATCGTCGGCGTTGCACTCGAGACAGTTCGCACGCTCGAAAGCCAGATGATGATGCGCCACCATCCCGGCTTCCTCGACTGATAGCGGAAAGGCTTGGAGCTGTCCCAAGCGGCAGCTCTGCGGCTTTCCTTAGTTTACAGCATTTGCGGTAAGGAATAAGGAGAAACGTATGAATATGATTTTTCTCGGCGCTCCCGGCGCCGGCAAGGGCACACAGGCTGAGGTTGTCTGCAAGGAGCTGAATATCCCCGCGATTTCCACGGGTAATATGCTCCGCGAGGCAGTTAAGAACGGCACCGAGCAGGGGCTTGCGGCTAAGAAGTTTATGGACGCAGGCGAGCTGGTTCCCGATGAGGTTGTAATCGGAATTCTCAAGGAGAGAATTGCACAGCCCGATGCGGCAAACGGCTTTATCCTTGACGGATTTCCCAGAACGGTAGCACAGGCTGAGGCGCTCGACAAGATGGGCGTTCAGATTGACAAGGTTATCGAAATCAGCGTACCCGACGACGCAATCATCGCTCGTATGAGCGGCAGACGCGTATGCGAGGGCTGCGGAAATTCTTACCACATCGAATTTAAGCCGACTAAGGTAGAGGGAATTTGCGACGCTTGCGGAGCAAAGGTTGTTCAGAGAATTGACGACAAGCCCGAAACCGTTCTCTCGCGCTTGAAGACCTATCACGAGAAAACCGAGCCGCTGAAGGACTACTACGCGGCAAAGGGTAAGCTCGCAACCGTAGAGGGACAGAGCGAAATCGCAGAGACTTCGCGCCTTACTCTCGCGGCAATCAAGGGCTAATCCAAGAAAGAGTAAAGCAATGATTCCAATTAAAAGTTCAGCCGAGCTGAAAGCAATGATGAAGGCGGGAGAGCTTGCGGCGCAGGCACTCGCACTTGCAGGAAAGAACGCCGTAGCGGGAATATCGACCTGGGAGCTTGACAGGATTGTCAACGACTTCATTCGGTCGAGAGGCGGAAGCTGCCCGTGCTACGGATACGGAGGCTTCCCGGGGCATAACTGCTTCTCGGTAAACGAGGTGCTTATCCACGGAATTCCGTCCAAGAAGAAAATCCTGAAGGACGGCGACATTATCTCCTGCGACATCGTAGCCGAGCTCAACGGCTTTATGGGCGACAACACCAAGACGTTCAAGGTCGGTAAGGTCTCCGAGGAAGCCGAGCGGCTGATGAAATTCACCGAGGAAGCGCTGTACAAGGGCATTGAGCAGGCTGTTGTGGGAAACCGCATCGGCGATATATCGCACGCGATTGAAACTCACGTCAAGAGCGGCGGATATGCTTGTGCCGAGAAGTTCAT
>JBJESC010000073.1:0-4733 GCA_051882615.1 Oscillospiraceae bacterium | reverse complement strand
GGTGTTTGTCGCCCCTCACGTAGGGGCGTGGATTGAAATAATCGCGTATGTAAGCGACTACACCGCAGAAATTGTCGCCCCTCACGTAGGGGCGTGGATTGAAATATTTTTACGCCCCTTTCTTTGTCAAATCCTGTTGTCGCCCCTCACGTAGGGGCGTGGATTGAAATTGAGCTTGTCCCACAAAGGACAAGCACGCCCGTTGTCGCCCCTCACGTAGGGGCGTGGATTGAAATGACGATGCGGTTTCCAAGCAAGTGGTAGAGCAATGTCGCCCCTCACGTAGGGGCGTGGATTGAAATTCGAAAGAGCTTCAAGGCGTGGCAAAGAGCTGCCGTCGCCCCTCACGTAGGGGCGTGGATTGAAATTCAATGTAAAAAGTGGGAAAAATCAGGGTGCATCGGTCGCCCCTCACGTAGGGGCGTGGATTGAAATGATGTAAAACGGATTGCTATGCTCGTTGTAATAGTCGCCCCTCACGTAGGGGCGTGGATTGAAATGTTTACCGCGTCGCCGTCCTGCGCGCCCTCGTTCGTCGCCCCTCACGTAGTGGCGTGGATTGAAATAGACGGCACAGGGAGTTTCCGTAGACGGTCTTTTAGTCGCCCCTCACGTAGGGGCGTGGATTGAAATGCTTTTGAGCTAGTTTTAACAATAAAGGGTGTATGGTCGCCCCTCACGTAGGGGCGTGGATTGAAATTGCTTCAAACGTTTTCAGCGCCAATCTAACCGTGTTTAGTCGCCCCTCACGTAGGGGCGTGGATTGAAGTGCTTTAATTGTGAATACAAGCAGCGTTGTCCAGCTTCAGCTTTGCGATTTCCACCTCATGAGCCTTAAGCTGTTCGGCGTTCTGTGCCTGCAAGGCTTCAATCTGCTTCTTGAGTTCGGCGTTGCTTCCTGCGGTCTTTCCGAGTGATTCAAGCTGACTGTCACGCTCTGTAAGCTGTGCTGTGAGCGACTTCACGGACTTTTCGCTTTCGTCCAGTCGGCTCTTCTCGATGTAGCCATCGGAGATAGCCTTAAGGACCTTTGCGGCGGCTTCCTCGGGGACACCGAGAGCCACCAATTCTTCCTTGTTCATTGTGTTTTCCTGCCTTTCTTAAAGTATTTGGATATAGGAAAAGCACCCCTGTTGGAGTGCTTCTCGAACGAATGTAGGCGGTGGCGGGATTTCCACCCACGGGAGCGGTGGTTGCCGTTCCTATTGTCCTTGTTACACCGCCGATTGTCCGCGGGATGAGGATTTGCACCACCTTAATCGCACTTCGCCCCACGATATTGCTCGGGGAACGGAGGAAAGCCCCCGAGCCTTGAAATAGTCAGCCGCGGTTCGTTCGCAGCTCCCCGCGGCTATTACGCATAGAAAAAGCGCCGTGCTTATCGCATAGCGCTCTATTATTTCTTGTCGTTCATTTTTGCCAATCCCACAAGAGACTTAATCACCAACTCGACAGCGGCAAGAACCCAAGCCGCGATAAAGCAGCCCTGCGGGATATCACCCGATGTATTCAGAGCATAAAGCAGAATAAGCGTTGAAACCATAATCATCACCTTCTTTCCGGCATAGAAAAAGCGCCCCGAAGGACGCTATATAATATTTGTGGAAACGGCAGGTCCTGCCCCTGCTGGTGCTTTTCCCGAGGAAGATTTGCACCTAACTACCCTCGGAAGATCTTGCATATCATCTCGCTACGCTGCGTTTCCAAAGAAAAACACCTTGTTTTTAGGCAAGGTGTCAATTCGTGATAAGGCTTTGTCCTCATGTAAGAAACAGCCGACTTAAATCAATATCAGATTTAACAAAAACAGCCCCGACATCGTAATCATCAAAAACGTCAATATCTTTGCCGTCTTTTGTATATGTTTGAATTGTAGTTCCATCAACATCAACAAGTAATTGGCGTTTTGTGGCTTGAGGGTAAGCTTGTTCAATTATACCACACGCATGCCTAAATTGTTCCGGGCTATTGTTAGGAGAAACTGTATAATCAAACATCGTACCACCTCACAAATTAAACAACTCATCAACCTCGGAATTAGTTTTTGAAGCAGTCTGCAATATATCTTGCAACGCTTCACCTCTATTAAGCCCTTTACGCTTCATTTTATCATTCAGCAATTCATCAAAAGACTTAACAGGACGTTTCTGCTCAAGCATTTTAAGGGTTTCAATATCCATCATTGCGGCTCTGGCTTCATGCTTGAACTTATTACGCAAATTATAAGCCTGCATTGCCTGTTGCTCTAGCGGCAAATTTTTGTCGATAACATTTGAAATATTATGGACATTTGCGCAATACCACTCTCTGATGTGGAGATTGTCACGTTCGGATATAGGAGCACCGACATAACGAGATAAATCTTTCCCTACCTCCATTATACCACTTTTCGCAGATTTGTCAAGAGATTTTCCGCGCAAAAATGAAACAAAATCGGGGTCAAGCTTATCAAGCTCTCCCTTTTCAAAAGCCGCAAAGCTCTCCGCAAAATACTCCGACTTACTTGCGGCAGCATAACCGGAAATTTTTCCTGCATATTGGCTCATGCGAGAACCAATGGCATTGTTCGTGTTTGCATCAAACGCTTCCCACTGAATATGATGTCCCATTTCATGCACGAAATAATCGTGAGCCGAACCATTCCCCACAAGAGAACGCCCGGCGTTTTTGTATCGCAGAGCAGTTTCACGCTGTGAACTGGTCAAACTGTCGATATTGTTCATGACAGTATTCCACGCTTGCTGTGCTTGTTTATTATAAGCAGCTAAAGTTTCGGGGGATTTCAGCACGGATTTATTTAAATAAACACCATGTTCCACAGGTGAGTATGCCATAACCGCGTCTGCACTGGTAAATATCTTCTTACCCTTTGCAGAGTTGGGGTCAATTGCTTTGATACCACTGATTTTCGGTATATCGTACTTATCAAATACATCAGAGAGGGCACGGTTTATGTCGTTTGCGTGTTCCAACGATACGCCCCTGAAATCAGCAATACCCTTGAAAGTTTTGTCGCCGAAGCGAGTTTCGATGTATCTTCCGGCATATTCCTCTGCTTCTTGAATGGTTTCCGCAGGAATAAAACTGCTCTTGACCTCTTCCTGCTTGATTTCCGGATTATTCTCAGATTTAAAAGAAAAATCAGAAATCGGAGTTCCTTTCTCCCCGCCCTCAACAAACCTCTCCTTCCACTCGGAATACTTCATATCCGATGGCACATAGTACCCCTTGCCGTCCTCGCCCCTTGCAAAACGTTCCTCGCCTTCGTTGAAGTCGTCAAAGTATGGAACGGTCGTGCAGTGGCAGTTCGGGTGGAACGGATTGGCATTCAGTCCCGGCTCAAAATCCCTTGTGAGAAAAATCTTGCCGTCCATCTCCGCACAGAGCTCACACGTCTTTCTGACTGCGCTGTGAGAAGCAATAACCTCATACTTCTCATACCCGAATTCCGAGTACATCTTCTTCTCGCCCAGCGCGTGAAAATACGAGCTTTCTGTCATCACCAACCGCTGTGCGTTGTATTTGGAAGTACCCATAGCCTGTGTAATCGCCTTGATTGCCTTATCGGGACTGCTCCCCAGCATTACGGACTTCGTTATCTCCTGATGTGCCAGATTAATCAGCTTGTTCTTGTCCCGCCATATCCGTTCGGAGAAGTTGTAGCCGTCCGCCGCCCACGGCTTGCGAATCAGCTTTTCGAGCTTGTCCTCATCAATCTGTCCGATGTCAAAGCCCACATTAAAGCCCCTCTGAACCTCAAAACAGCTCTTGTAGTAGCCTGTCTTGTATGCGCCCTTCACGGCTTCGGACACAAGCCCATCTTTCTGAGCGGCTAATATCTCAAAATTCGCTTTGAGGTTGGTTTCAAGGGCTTCAAGTCGGGTTATATGGAACTTGGCAGAAGCGTTCTCCAACTCCTTGAACCACCTCTGATTGTTGACCGCACATTCCTTACCACGTTTTAATCGCCCCACGTGTGGGCGTGAATTGAATTATACTTAAGCACACCGCTTGTAGGAGACGGCTGCGCTCTTGTTATTTATTCGTGTGGATTTTGATAAATATCTCGATGACTTTTGACTTCATCCGTTTAACTTGTTCAAAGTCATGCGAAGACAGAATTGGAATAATGGAAAATCAATATGTGAAAAGCAAGGATTTTTTACTTTCACTATGCTATTGCTGAAATAGAATAACTTCGTTCCTCTGCCTCACACCGCACTGCCAAAAGTGCTGCAAGGGATTTCTCTCAGCAAGTTAGAATATCTTTGGCATTTCAGTGATTTTCATCCCATTAATACCTTTGATTAGGTCTATTCGCATGGAAACAGGTAGCGGGGGACTTTTCTCCGACAAAAGCGACAAAGCCCTTGAACCAAAAGCAAGGGCTTTGTTGTTATACATTATGCGCTGCGTTATCAAATTTTGTTAGCAGGTAAAGGCAATACCGATTTATGCTTATACCATCCTGCTTTGCGTGTTCCGAGAACTGTTGGTGCAGCGACTTTTGAATACGCAGCTTAAAATGTCCCGAATAATCTTCTATCGTTGACGGTTCAGGTATAGTGTTTAGAGTAATGGTGCACAGCCGTACTTGCGGAATGTATAATGGCTGCTCCCACTTCTGGGTGCTTTCATTTCATAGTCATAGCTTTCAAGCACCTTGCGTAGCCGGGGACGTATTTTATGTTGACATTCCAACAATTATATGCTACAATAAATGCAGGTAATAT
>JBJESC010000072.1:0-4756 GCA_051882615.1 Oscillospiraceae bacterium | reverse complement strand
TAGCCAACAAGGGCTTTCCTCGTATCTGCACCTTTCTCGCCAGCCTCATTCCAGATTTTTTCGACAAACTCAGGCGCTTCCCAAAGGGAAGCGCCTTTAATTGTGTTATTGGATTTGGATTACGCCTTAAGCTCTTCAATCTGGCTCTGGAGAATGGCAGCCTGTGAAGAGAGCTCCTCGCAGGACGCTGCCGACTGCTCTGCCGTAGCGGAGTTCATCTGAATAACCGAGCCAATGTCATTAATACCCGCTGTCGCCTGTTCAAGTGCGTGAGCCTGCGCTGCGGACGCCTCAGCAATCTCGCTTACGAGGGAAGCGGACTCCTTGGATTTTTCAGTAACACTCCTGAGCGCGTCGGCTGCTTCGTGAGCAATTCGGGTGGACTCCGAAACGGCTTTGAGCGTGTTGTCAATAATCTGCTTGGTGGAGTTTGCGGACTCTGCCGACTTTGCCGCCAGCGTTCCAACCTCTGTTGCTACAACCGCAAAGCCCTTGCCGACATCGCCCGCTCTTGCGGCTTCAATAGCTGCGTTGAGTGCGAGAATATTCGTCTGGAACGAGATGTCCTCAATCGCCTTGATTATGTTTGCAATATCCTCGGACTTCTTCTCAACTACGTCCATTGCATCCATCAAGTCGCTCATACGCTCTGTCTGGAGGTTCATAATATCGGCGCATTCTGTGCTGATGTCGGACGCCTTCTGCGCGTTGTCAGCAGTTTTATTAACCTTATCGCTGATGTCGTTAATTGTGGAGGAAAGCTCCTCAACTGCGGTAGCCTGCCGCTGAGTTCCCTCTGAAAGCATCTGAGTCCCGCTTGCCATCTGGGCTGCACCCGAAGCTACATTGTCGGCAGATGTGTTGACATTTGCAATAATATTGCCAAGATTGCCGCGAATTGTGTTGAATGCGTTTTCAATCGCCTTGAAATCGCCTGCATAGTCCAGAGAGGGCTGTTGTGAGAAATCGCCCTGCGCCATACTTTCCAGAACTCTCACGATGTCGCGGATATACTCGTTGAGCTGCGTTTTGGAATTCATCAGGTTGTGTGCGAGAGTTCCGATTTCATCGTTCTCAAACTTATAATCTGTGTTAGGGTTAGTAAGATTGATATTCTTAATGTCATCGCAGACGGGGAGAAGCGCGTTTATTGGTCTGGTGATAAGATTCTTGGAGGTGAATATCAGCAGACCGATAATTCCGGCTGCAATGACAACGACAATAGACGTATTTATGGTAATTGTCCTTGCAAGATTTTTATTATAGTTCGCAGCCGAATATCCTCCGAAATACGCGCCGATAATCTCGCCTGAGTTATCTGTCAACGGCTTGTAGTGAACGAAATACTGCGTGCCGGAGATTTTGATGCGCTGTTCGAAGTCCTCGCCCTTCTGAATTGTCTCCCAGACCTTGGGGTCCATTGTAGTACCGATATTACGCTCACCCTTGTCATTAAGAAGGGTGGTGTTATAACGGACATCGCCTAAGAACAGCGTGGTTTCGCATTCGGTTTCTTCCTTGATTTCGTCAACAAAGGAATTGCTGCACATATCCGAGCAGACAATCATCGTTGCTCCGTCGTCGCTCATTGCAGCTGTGTATGTAACAACAAGTCTGTCGCCAACACGGTGAACGCCGTTTGGCAAATTGAAGTCATCGGGAAGAAAATACCCCTCTGATTTCCATACGCATTGTCCGCCCAGAATAACAGCGGCGGTATCGTATTCGCTGCGGGCGGCTTTACTCCACCATTCGTCCATCTGGGCGTCGCTTTCGGGAGTTCCATGAGCGTCGAAAATTTTAGTGATATCTTCCAGATGTCCCACTTCATCTTTCACATTCTCGACAGAAGTTATTACGCAGCTTTCAACTAGCGTGAAGGTTGCTTCTCTGGTATCAGCCGCAAACATCAATGATGTAGAAACTGTGGCGATAACGGCAAGAGTGAGCGCCAACGAAGATGAAAAGAATGATATTTGCAGTCCAAGGCTTTTGTTGGTTTTCTTCATAATAATTTTCCTCCGAAAAACAGAATAATTAGAATGGAGTAATCTTACTTAATATTATATCAAAATTACGATTTATTTACAAGCAACAAATTGATAGAAAAAATGAAGGAAAATTTATATATAATTACCAAATCGTAAAATATTCTACAACAACCCCGCAAAATTGAGTTTGCGGGGCTGTCTATCATATAAATTTGTTTCGGAGAGTTCCTATTCCCTCAATTGTGACTTCAACAGTATCTCCCGATTTAATCCATTTCTTGTCGGGATTTGTCATTCCGAGGATTACGCCTGCGGGTGTTCCCGTAAAAATAAGGTCGCCCGATTTCAGGGTCATAATTTTAGAAGCGTATGACACAATCTGCGCGGGGGAGAAAATCATCTGCGAGGTATTTGCGGATTGACGTACTTCTCCGTTCAGCGAGCAGGAGATGGCGAGATTTCCGACGTCCAGCTCGTCCGCGGTAACCAGACGGGGACCGATGGGCGCGAACTTGTCCATCGACTTACCGATAAGCCATTGTCCCGATTGGAACTGCAAGTCACGCGCGGAAACATCGTTTCCCGCTGTGTAACCGAAAATATATTCGGGAGCTTGTTCGGGTGTGACATCTTTAGCGTCCTTGCCTATTACTATAACCAGTTCGGCTTCATAGTCGTACTGCTTTGCAGCGGGACTGAGCGGTATTTCCTCGTTATGCGCGGCTAGCGCGTTAGCGAACTTGCTGAACAAAACAGGGTCTTTCGGTGAGTCGGGGAATTCATCGCATTCCTTGCGGTGGTCGCTGTAATTAAGCCCCACGCAGAGAATTTTTTCGGGTGTCTCCACAGGCGGGAGGAGCTGAAAAGCGTCGGTGAGCAGGGTTACGTCATCTTTCAGAATATCGTTGATAAAATCAATGAAAATCTGCCCTTCTTTGATTATATCACTCATAGTAATCTGCATAGTTACGCCCTTGTGCTCGGCGGTTTTCTGAATATCAACTATCCCCTTTTCGCATTCAATGCCTATACGGATTTCGTTGTTGCTGCCTAAAAAACGAAGGAATTTCATTTTAACCTCATTTCGTAATTGCCTCAGACCAGTATGCCTGATTATAGATGTCAGTGAATTTGTAGATAATCTTTACGCTTCCGCTTCCGAGCGGGGTGTTGGTGATTTTCAAATCCGAACGATATGTCAATGTGTTTCCGAGGTAGTAGGAATCGTTGTACTTCATATCATTCGTGTAGAAGTCGCACAGGAAGTCCAGCTTGTCGCCGTCCTTCAGCTCGGTCAGGTTTTTCGGAAGAACATCGGTTTCGCCGTTTGCGTATTCTCCCGAAGCGCCCGCAATATAGGCGTTAGTCCCCTCGAAAACGAGAATAAGGTTCACCCTTTCGCCGTTCAGCATTGCGGGAACATATCCGATGTCGGAGGTGTCCGTGCTGTCGGTGTGGTAGTATGCCACAGGCTGACCGTCGATAGAAACCCAGTCCTTTGCGGTATCCGCAATCAGATTTCCATCCTCGTCAAACTCAAATGTGTTGTCCAGACCGAGGTCAATCCAGCCCTCGCCGTCGTTGTAGAACACGTTTCTGTCGAGAGCGTGAACCATTTCCCATTGCGATTCGGGCAGTGTCATAACATACTTGCCGTCTTTGTTCTCCCAAATAAGGTTGCTAGTATCAAAGTAGTTGTTTGCAAGGTAGGAAGCGGTCTCGGAGGTGTTCTGACCTTTCATAAAGTCGGTATTGGAGCTGTCAAGACCGTCAATAGAGCGATTTCCGCTGAGAAATCCGCTCAGAAGCTGACCGATGATGTCGCTGCTTCCCGAAGAACCCGAGGAAGTACCGCCCATAAGCCCGAACAGCGAGTTAATCGGCGAAGCCGCGGAAGAACCGCCTGCCGCAACCTGTCCGGAGGTTTCCATCTGAGCAAACTGCTTGATACACTCCGCATATTCGGAGTCCATTCCGATAAGCTCGTAGGTATCGCAAGCCTTGTCAACATACGAGGTGCGCTTGTAGGGGAAGTAAATGGAAACGCCGTAAGCGTTCGTCATATTCGATGAGGTGAGATTGTACTTTACCGCACCGTTAAGCGCTTCCGCAAGCTGCTTCCCCTCAGCGGTGTTCATATTCTTGGCGAGGTGGACAAGGTCAACCTGGTCTATCTGCGAGCTTTGCGCAAATTCGCGTGTGTTGTATCGAGCGTTGGAAACCTGCTTGTAGTCGTTTGCTGAAATCATTCCCGAAACCGACTTGGAGAAATTCGCGAGCGGCTGGGGAACGGTATTCGAGAACTCCGCGAGGTCGATAACCGACAGAGTGGTTTTCTGACCGCTGCACTTTCTGGCGCACTCGGAAACAAAGTCGTCAACAATCAGCTTTCCAACTTCAATTGTGGGCTTCGAGGTGTTCTTGGCGAACTCCGAGAGCCATCTCGTGTAGTACCACCCGATACCGGGTTCTGTCTCTTCCGAAGCAATGAGGTAGTCGGCGTGGTCGTTAAGCATAAGAGCGTTCTCTGCGGTTGCCATAAGGCAGGCGTCAAATCCTACAAAGTCGAATTTTATCTTGGCGCTCCTGAGCGCGCTATCAATCCCCGCGAGGGACATTGAACCGCTGTTCTTGCTCTTTTCGTCATAGCCGTAGCCGCTCACCGAACCGCCGCCGTGATCCCAGAGGATAAGCTCGTTTCGGTTTGCGGGAAAGTGCTCTGCGCAGAACTGAATAAACGAGGAGAGCGTGTTGGGGTCGGTCAT
>JBJESC010000071.1:0-4772 GCA_051882615.1 Oscillospiraceae bacterium | reverse complement strand
TCAATATGCACATTGTCCTTTGCGCGAAGCCACACCACTCGCTCGTAAACGTACAAGGCACGGCACAGCGACTCCTTAACGCGGTCGTCGCAGTGACTGCGAATTACAATCATTATCCCGCGCTTCATCTGCTTGTCGGGCTCGACGGGACAATTTCCCACGGCGAAACGGGTGGTTTCGTGGTCGAGCCGTGCAGCGTCCGTAAACGGCGCATACTCGATATTAAGGCAGTGCGCGAATATCTCAGCCGCCGTTTGTTTCAGCGTCGGAAACGTATTCGTCACTTTCTCGAAAAAGCCTACTGTGTATGTAGTCGAAACATACCGCCCGCCCTTGGACAGAAACTTCTTGATAATGCCAAGCGCGTATTCAAGCCCCGCTCCCACCATATTCCAATGTACCTGCAGACGGATTTTCTCGGTACATTCGGTGAGATAGCGTTCCCAATTCTCCGTGTCCTTCAGTCGGAGAATTCCTGATACCATCAGTCCGCAGCGGCTTTCAAAATCGTCGTGATACCAGTCGAGCGCTCTTGAATACGCCTTGAACGCCTCGACAAAATCCCACTTCCCGAGAAACTCCGTTCCCTTTTCGCATTCGGCGCGGCACTCGGGCAAACCGTAGGCGTCCTCCTCGGACGGTTCTTCCTCCTCGATAAGCTCGGATACTTCGGAATTTAGTACTAACTCCTCCGTTACCGACTCTTTGAGTCCGTTAATCAATCCCTCGCGGGCTTCGGCATAGAGGATATGTGTTCCGCAGTAACAGCAAAAGCCGCTCTCCAGCTCGCTGTCAAGCATTATCATTCGTTCGCACAGCGGACAAACACAATATTCGAGCATTGAAACACCGCCTCTCTTCCACGCACCAAAAGCGTCGTGTTAATCTATTCTCCAATCAATCGGAGGAATATTGTTCCTCACAAGGAACTCGTTCGCCTTAACAAAGTGACCGCACCCGAAAAATCCGTTGTAAGCGGAAAGCGGGCTGGGGTGAGCGCATTGCAATACCAGATGCGCGGGATTTGTGATAAGCTTTGCCTTGGCACGCGCGTTTCCGCCCCAGAGCAGGAACACAATCGGAGTCTGACGCTCGTTGAGCAGCTCAATCACGCGGTCGGTGAAGATTTCCCAGCCGTGGCCGCGGTGAGAGTTAGCCTGTCCCTCGCGTACCGTAAGCGCGGTGTTGAGCAGCAGAACGCCGTTTTTCGCCCACTGCGTAAGCTCGCCGTGCGTCGGAATGGGCAGCCCCAGCTCCGCGTTAATCTCCTTGAAGATATTCACAAGCGACGGAGGAGGGGGCGTTCCCCTCTTGACCGAGAAGCACAAGCCGTGCGCCTGACCGTACCCGTGATACGGGTCCTGCCCGAGAATAACCGCCTTAACATCGCTGTACGAGGTGTATCTCAAGGCATTAAAAATGTCGTTCATCGGCGGGAAGATATTCCGCGAGTTGTACTCGGAAATCAGGAACTGTCTGAGCTCCAGATAGTAGTCCTTTTTGAATTCATCGGCGAGAAGCGCGTCCCATTCGTTTCCTATGTTTACCATTATTATCTCCGTATTACTTTTTAAGACGCTTCTTTGTCTTGTTGTTCTTGATATTCACGTCTTTCCCGCGCTTCTGCTTGGTGGAGAAGCCGAAAGTGCCTATCTTCTTGCCGAGCGCAAAATACGCCCCGTGAGCGTAGGTCATCCACCCCGCCTTTTCAATTTTCAGCGCACCCTTTTCGTCAATCAAATCCTCGTCAATGTTAACCGCGAGAATATCCGCAAGGAACATATCGTGCGAGCCCTGCGGCTGAATATTGAACACCCTGCACTCCAGCGTAATCTTGCTTTCCTTAATCTGCGGTGCGGAGATTTTTTCGCACGGCAGCGCGGTAAGGCGGCGCTTTTCGAGCTTATTCTCATTCTTTCCCGACTTGATGCCGCAGTAGTCCACTGCCCTTACAAATTCGGAGGGCATCATATTGATTGCGAACTCGCCCGACTCCTTGATAATCCCGTATGAATTACGCTCGGGGCGAACAGAGATATAAAGCCTCGGCGGATCGGAGCAAATGATACCCGTCCACGCAACGGTAAGCGCCGTAGGTTTTTCCACCGTTCCGCAGGATACCAGCACTGCGGGCACGGGGGACAGAAGCGTCCCGCCTTTCCAGGTTACTTTTTCCATCAGAAATTACCGCCGTTCCAGCCCCAATTATCGGTAGGGCTATATTTTACATACACCTTATCCGCGGGTACTCCCAGAACCTCGCCGAGAATACCGCAAATCTCGCCCGTCATCTTGTCGCAGGCAGACGGCGACGCGCTTCCGAACAGGGAAACTTCGACAAACGCGATTTTCTCGCTTTTCTGCCCCTTGAAGTAGAGCGAGCATTCCGGCTCAAAGCCCACCATAAGCCACGATTCCGACTTTCCGAGAACGGATACCGCCTTTCCGAGCGCGGATTTGATTTTCTCCTCCTGTTCGGGAGTGATAGCACACGAATATTTAGTATTGATAAACGGCATAATAAAACCTCCAAAATAAATTTCTGTCTTTATTCTAACATATTTCTATGAAAATTTCAACAGCAAATTTCGCTCTGCAAAAAATTTCCCAAGCAAAAAACAAAAAACGATATGGGCTTGTGCCCATATCGCTTTTTTACGATTGCGAGAGTTGCGAAATCAGTCGATTTCAACAGAAATCTTCTCATTTGCGCGAACTGCGCCTGCGCGCATTACAGTGCGGATTGCCTTAGCAATTCTGCCCTGCTTTCCTATAACCCTGCCCATATCGTCTGCGCCGACGTGCAGATGATAAACGACTACGCCCTCCTCGTTGGGCTCGTCAACCGTTACTTCAACAGCAGACTTGTCCTCAACCAGAGCAGACGCGATGGTAATAAGAAGTTCCTTCATCATAATTTCCCTCCATAGGGGTTAAATGCCGGGTAAAAGTACCTTTGCCTTAACCTTTGCCAAAAGAATTACTTGCTGAGAAGACGCTTTACAGTGTCAGTAGGCTGTGCGCCCTTCTTGATCCACTCGTCAGCCTTATCCTTGTTGATGTTTACAACAGCGGGCTCCTTGGTGGGATCGTAGTAACCGATCTCCTCAATGAAGCGGCCGTCACGGGGATAACGAGAGTCAGCAACAACTACACGATAGAACGGAGCCTTCTTTGCACCCATTCTCTTGAGTCTGATTTTAACTGCCATTTTATTATTCTCCTTTCAAAGTCAATTTATAAATAAAGCCTCTTGGCTTATTTAAACTAATTAATTGTGTGGATTAGCCAAATGCAAACAGCAACACAAATCCGAATACCACAAAGACAATTCCCCAAACCAATGTTACCCAACCGCCTGTGAAATACGGACCGTCATTTCCATAATGCTCCTCGGGCGGGTGAAACCTGTCTTTCGTAACATAGTGCCAGATAAAGCCAATTCCCACCAGAACAAGTACCGAACTGATAAGGTACACGGGTTTCTTTCCGTAATCAAAATCTCTCATTTCATTCAATCAGATATATTCCGATACAGGATATCCGAAAACAAGACATATAATACCGCAAATGAACATCAACAGCGAAACAACAAAGCCCACGAATTTTGACTGCCCTCTGCGCGGCTTTCTGACAACAGACGTCACGCAGCCAAGCGCACCGATAACTATTATACCAACAGATAAAATAATGTCAAATACGCCCATATTCCGTCCTCAGAATCCAAAGCCTCCGCCCATTCCGCCCATATTCATCGGAAAACGCGGGATACGCTTCTTTCCCTTGCCGCCAAAGCCCATCTGCTTCATCATCTTCTGCATAGCTTCAAACTGCTTAAGCAGCGCATTGACTTCTTCAACAGACGTACCCGAGCCCGCCGCAATACGGCGCTTGCGCTTTGCGTCGATTATCGAGGGCTTCTCGCGTTCACGCTTGGTCATTGACGAAATAATTGCCTTGGTGTGCGGCATCTTCTTGTCGTCAATATCCTCGTCCTTGATTTTTCCCGCAACTCCCGGAATCATATTGAGAATGGAGCGGATATTGCCCATCTTCTCAATCTGCTCGAACTGCGCGTAGAGGTCGTTCAGGTCGAACTTGTTCTCCTGCAGCTTCTTTACCGCTTTTTCGGCTTCCTTTTCGTCAATCGAAGCCTTTGCCTTATCAATCAGCGTGAGCACGTCGCCCATTCCCAGAATACGGCTTGCCATTCTGTCGGGGTGGAACGGCTCGATGTCCTCGGGCTTCTCACCAATACCCGCGAACTTGATAGGCTTGCCCGTAACCGCAAGTACGGTCAGCGCCGCACCGCCTCTGGTATCGCCGTCCAGCTTTGTGAGGATAACGCCCGTAATGTCCAGCGCCTCGTTGAAGCTCTGTGCGACATTAACCGCGTCCTGACCTGTCATTGAATCGACAACAAGCAGGATTTCGTTCGGAGTTGTCTGCGCCTTTATATCCTTAAGCTCGCCCATCAGCGTTTCGTCAATGTGCAGACGACCCGCCGTATCGAGCATTACGGTGTCATAACCGTGGTCTTTCGCGTACTTAATACCGTTCTTTGCGATTTCAACGGGATTTCCCAATCCCTCATCGTAAACGTAAGCGCCGACCTTTTCGCCGACAATCTTCAGCTGGTCGATAGCCGCGGGACGATACACGTCGCACGCTACCAGCATAGGTCTGCGGTTCTGACCCTCCAGCCACTTTGCAAGCTTTGCACAGTGGGTGGTCTTACCTGCACCCTGAAGTCCGCACATCATAATAACGCA
>JBJESC010000070.1:0-4813 GCA_051882615.1 Oscillospiraceae bacterium | reverse complement strand
TTGTTTTTTTCATAATAACCTCCCAAAAATTCAGCATGCCATTTTTGGCTTGTGCCGTTATAACCGCTTCTGTCTTGTCCTTTATCGGATTATCCGATAAGAACCATCTATGCGTTATGTACCCTATGTCCTCAGGTCAGCCTACGTCGCCGATGCCAAGGGCTACGAGGGCATTCGCGACTTGAGTGGAAGCGTCTTCGGTGGAAACGCCGGCGGCGTTCAGTACAACAATTTTGGATTCTGACCAGTAACCGGCGAAGCCTTTATCCGCAATACTATCAAGAGCTGTCTGTGCGACTTCCGGCTTGAATTGCCAGCAGCTGGCACCGTCTATATTCACTTCCTGAAGCTGATCTTTCCCGGCATTAGCGAACATATCGGTTGTAAGTACCTCGTCAATAGTCATTTCGAGCGGAAGCACGAGAACCGAAATATCGGAAAAACTGTAACCATCATTCGAGCTGTATGTATATACAATACCGTAAGCGTTGCCGTAGGTGATGTCGGTACTGTACTCATAGCCACCGTCAGCCTTGGGTGAGATATCGCTGACATTCATCTTGACAGGCTCAAGAGAGATGGTTGAGGAGGGTTCGCTGCTCTCGCTTGAGTTCAAATCTGAGGTTTCCGATGAGTAGCCCGAATCGGTTGTTTCATTGACGGGAGTGCTGTCCTCGGGTTCGTCAGTGCAGCCGGCAAGACACAGGGTTGCTGCCAGTGCAAGAGCGACAGTAATCTGTTTTTTCATTGATTTCATAATGATCTCTCCAATCTTATGTCTTTTATTCCTGTTCATTATATCATAGCTCGCAGTAAAAAGGAGAGCTTTTGTCTGAAATGTATGAAATCCGTCCCGAAATGTCATTTTCAGAGTGAAAGCTGCAGGATAAACAGTCCGTCCTTAATCGAAAAGTTATAGCAGCCGCCGTAACGCTCCACGATAGCACAGATGCTTTGTACGCCAATTCCGTGATTCGGATTTGGAGACGTTGGAATTCCGTTTTCAAATTTCACGGTTTCGCGGCAGGGATTTGTTATTTGCAGGAAGAAATTTCCTGTTTCTTCCATAAATCGAAATTTTACCGAGATAACGCAGCGTTCTCCGTTTTGTGCCAACGGCTCGCAGGCGTGAACAGCGTTTTCCAAGGAGTTTGACAGCAGAACGCACAGATTGTTGTCCGATACCGCAATATCAATGGGAATATCTCCTTGTATCTCCATATCAATTCCCGCTTTCTTCGCTCGTTCGGCAAAGGCGGACAGTATTAAATTGGCGGTTTCGTTCTCGCAGTATCGACAAACCTTGGAAGCCTCGATTTCTCCGCAGACATCGGAAATATAACTTTGTGCCCGCTCTTGCTGACCGTTTTCCAGGCAGGTTGAGAGGTACTGCATATGGTGCCGCAAATCGTGCCTGTAGCGTACAGCCTGAGCCTGAGATTCTCTGAGCTGTGCGATTTCTCTGACCGCTTGAGAAAGCTGAAAATCCGTATTATTCTGAATTTGCCGCAGCTGTTATTTTTTTCGTTCTTCGGCGGAATTATAAAGCAGGAAAAGCATATACGCCACGCAGCAGATAAAAGGCATAAATTCAAGAACCACCGAAGAACCGCTGCTAAGAAGATTGGTATATACCCGCGTCAGATAATCGAATGCGTAATACAGTGCGGGAATCAGACCGAATTGAAGCTGCGTCTTTATCGGATATTCTCTGATTTGCACAATAGCAGGTGAAACAAAGCACAGCAAAACCAGCAGCAAGGGAACGGTGATAATCAGCTCAACCACCTCTTGCATAAACTCGCTGCCTTGAAAAAGAGTAACCGCCAGCAGAGCGATCCATCGCCGTATTTCGCAGAAAAGGTACGCACAAAGGACGGAAATCGCCGACCACAGGAGCTTTTTAGTGAGAACAAACATCAAAATCACTATCGGCAGGTGAACGATAAGGGGATAGAGTTTTAAGCTAAGCTCCATACCCCATTTCAAGTAAACCAGACCTTGAGGGAGCAGCATAAGTATCGTTGTGCAAATCACGATGAGTCGGTTGCGGCGGTTGTTCAGCGTGCTGCAAAAGGACGCGGACAGCAAAACGCCGAAGACGCTTACTGCGGCGTCGTTTAATAAGGAAACTGCGGCTCTCACTGCTTCGTTCATGGTTGTCCCTGCCCTTCACAAAATGCACACTCCAAAAAGGCTTGTTTTATATCATTGTACTTCCCGCGTGGAATCGGAATTTCTGTCATACAGGTCATAACGACTGCTTTGCGGGAAATGCTGCGTATATGATTCAGATTGACGAGATAAGATCGATGAAACCGCATAAAGCAGCTGTAATCAGCCAGTTCCTTTTCAAGGTTATCCAGACTGCCGATACTCTCCAGAATTTTTCCGGAGATAAGGTGAATGAAAAGCGTTCGATGAATCACCTCGCAGAACTCAATCTCCCTTATCTCAATATGAGTAATCCCGTTCTTGCAGTTCAGCATAATGCCGCTGTTCCGCTCCCGTGTACATATTTCCGAAACCGAGTCCAAAAGCGAAAAAAGGCTCTCTGATTGAATGGGTTTTAGCAGGTAGTAGAACGCGTTTACCGTATAGGACTGTACCGCATACTCTGACGATGAGGTAAGAAAGATAATCTTCACGCTTTTATTAAAGCGGCGTATTTCCGCAGCAGTTTCAATGCCGTTTATTCCCGGCATAAGTATATCTAAGAGGATAACGTCAAAAACGGAGCCGTGTTCCATGGCATTAAGCATATCCAAAGGGCTTTGAAAGCTCTCGGTGATAAGCTCCGTATTCCGTGATACACGGTATCTGTTCAGAAGAGTGAGCAGCTCGTCCAGAACCTCGGACTCGTCATCACAGACGGCTATTTTTATCATAACGGTTAATTTCTCCTTCTATTTAATAACTATGTGCGATTTTTATTCGGCGGCTATATTCACAATCGAATCGCTGTATAGGAAGCGGGGTGCCTCTCGCAGAAAAAACGCCTTTTTCGACAGACTTAAACGGCGAAAAAAGGTCTTTTCGCCGTTCACAAACTTTCTTAATCAAGCAAATCCTGTATTCCGATATAGTTGTTGACAAGCTTCTCGGCAAGCGCGTAGGAGAAGCCCTCGTTGCTGTGGACTGCCGCAAGCTCCTTGGTGTATTCGTCCCACGGATAGATTGAAACCTCGTTCATTCCGTAATTGATGTGGGTTACAATCGGAACGGCTTCGGGGTTTTCAAGCTCGATTGTTCCGTCAGGCTGCTTGGTGACGGTGAGCTTTCCGAGCATTCCCACCATAGCGAGCGGGGAACTGGTCATTGAGGAAATGTAGTTGCCCAGACAGTAGAACACGAACGCTTTTCCGCCGTCGGGCTTATTGACGTACTCCATCGGCTGAACGGTGTGCGGCTGAGTTCCGATGATAATATCCGCGCCCCAATCAACGAGGTTGCGGGTAATATCAAGCTGCTGCTGTGTAACGGTGTTCGACACCTCAATTCCGTAATGCGCGCTTACTACAACCACATCAGCAAGCTCGCGGGCAGCGCGTACCTGACGCTCAACCTCCTCCGTTTCGGAGAGGTAGGTGATTTTGCACTGAGTATCGCTCGGAAGTCTGAGACCGTTGGTGTGCTCCATAAAGCCGAGGAATGCGAATGTAATTCCGTTCACTTCGAGTACGGGGATTTTCTCCTCATCCTTCATACATGCGCCGTATACGGGAATATCGGGGTGCTTTTCTTTCCAATAATCAAGCGTTGCGATAAGTCCCGCTTCGCCCTTGTCCAGAAGGTGGTTGTTGGCGATTGACATTACATCGAAGCCCATTTCCACCATCTGGTCTCCCGCCGCTTCGGGGGAGCAAAACAGCGGGTAATTGGACGGTTCGAATTTGTCAGTTACGATGGTTTCCTGATTGAGGATTGCGAGGTCCGCTTCGGCTACCATTTCGGCGGTGCGCTTGTAGGCGGGGCGGAAGTCATATCCGCTCGGGTCGCCGTTCGCGCGAGCCGCCGCATATCGGATAATATTGATGTGGAGCAGGTTGTCTCCCGCGCAGAGCAGGGATACCGAGCGGGGTTCGGGCTCGGGTTCTTCGGGAGTTGAGCTTTCGGTGCTCTCCGAGCTTGCGGGTTCTTCAACGGTTGAAGTCGAAGTTTCATCACTGCTTGAACTTGTGGGATCGCTGTCGGTAATGTCTGTGGGTGTGCAGCCGACAAGCGTGCACACCATTATTGCTGCGAGTATTGCAGATAAAGTTTTCTTCATAATCAGTCTCCTGTCTGAGCTTCGGAATTGTTGCTTTCGGGTGCGTTCTTTGCGAAATCGCCCGTATCGAATATGTATTTGTATGCGGCGTTAAGCGCATCTTTATTGACTTTGTAGAAGCCGTTCTTGTCGCAGTACGGAATGCAGCCGTTGGTGATTACGGCAACTCCCGTCTTGTCAATCGGGTCGTAATAAAGACCTGTCACAGCACCGAACGCAACTCCGTTGTGTCCGTAAATTGTCCTGTCGTCAATGAGATTGTCGTAAATACGCACGCTAAGCCCCATATCGTAGTCGGGAGCAGAGAAAAACCGCATTTCCATCTGGTTCACTGCGTCCCTGCTGAGTACTTTCACGCCGTCAAGCGTTCCGTCGTTGGTCATCATCATTCCGAGCCGCGCTAAATCCTTTGCGTTAATGATAAGCTCGCATTGTGCGCAGTAGCAGGAGTTTCCTATTCCACCCACGGTATACGCATACTTGGTGCGCGACCAGTTTTTGACATCCGTTACGCGATCCTCTTCTTCAGCGCTGTAGTCGTAC
>JBJESC010000069.1:0-4820 GCA_051882615.1 Oscillospiraceae bacterium | reverse complement strand
AACTTGACCGTGAGATTTTTATGAATTACCTTGACTCCCGTCCGAAATCTCACGGCTTATTCACGGGCACAGACGAGCCCATCGTTCTCGATAGAGCCGCAAAGGAAGTCGCTATTCATGCAGGAATAGTCTGGACGCACATTGTTTCTTTGCGGCGTGACGATGCGGAGCGTATGGGCTATAACAATCTTGAGGTATGGCGGGATTTGGTTCGACGGCATATTTCGGATATTGCGGAAGCACAAAAAATCGCTCCCGAAAGTATCCGTTGGTATGCCGCATTTCACAATAAGGAAACCAATCCCCATGTGCATATTGTGGTTTATTCAGCGGACGGAAAACAGGGATTTCTTACCGAAAGGGGAATTGAAAAAATCCGCAGTGCATTTTCCAACGACATCTACAAGGACGAACTTAAAAACTTGTATCAGCAGCAAACTCTCGCCCGCGACAACCTTCGCTCCGAAGCCGAAAGTGTTATGAAAAATCTGTTGGCAGGATTGCAAAAAGGTGATTTTGAAAACCCACATCTTGAAGAACTCGTTTTGAAATTGCAATCTCAACTTCGCGGTTCAAAAGGTAAAAAGGTCTACGGTTACCTGCAGCCGGGCGTCAAGACAACTGTTGATGAAATAGTCGCGGAGCTTGTGAAAAATCCTCTTCTCAAAAAGATGTATGATGAGTGGTGTTCGTTGGAGCAGCAGAAATACGAAACCTACACTAGTACGGTGCAGAAGTTCCCTCCGCTTGAGGAAAACAAGGTTTTCAAACCAATCAAAAATGCGGTTATAAATGCCGTGTTAGAGATGGAGTTATCGACGGATATGTTTGCGGAATATGATCAGAATGTGTTTGACGAAACAGAATCGGACAGAGATTTATATATCAAGTGGACGGTAGAATATAAGTCCGCTTGCTCTGAGCTGTATAAAAACCACAATATCCTTAACGCTTTGGAACTGTTCCAAGCCGAATCCGAAAAAGGAAATGTTCTCGCTCTGCACGATATCGGTAAGATGTATCTGAACGGCTTGCTCGGCGAGGAAAATATTTCGAAAGCCGATGACTATTTTCAGAAGGCACTGCATGGTTTTCTTGAAATAGAGCCAACTGCAAAACGACTACGAGATTATGTGCAATATCGGATCGGAAAAATGTTCGCACTTGGTTTTGGCGTCGAACATGACTACATGAAAGCGTTCGCATGGTTTGAAAAATCCGCGGCTGCGGGAAATAAATTCGCACAGTATTCGCTCGGCAGCTTGTGTTTTTACGGTAACTGCGTGGCACAGAATTACGAGAAAGCGTTTGAGTATTACAAATTATCTGCCGATCAGGATAATGCCTACGCTTGCTATGAAACTGCGAAGATGTTTCGTGACGGTATTAGTGTTGAGAAAAAATCGGAGCAAGCGAAAATATATTTTCAAAAGGCTTATAACGGATTTTCTAAAATTGCAGCCGAGAATCCCGATGATAAAATATTATATCGTCTCGGCGCAATGATGTACAGCGGAACGGGCTGCGACGCGAATTGTGAGTTAGGTATCGAATATATAAAGCAATCCGCCGAGCTTGGAAACGAGTACGCGAAAATGTTTCTCGCAAACATGGAGAGGTCAACTGTGCAGAGTGCCGTTTCCTCTCTGCTGTTGACGTTTGGCAGACTGATTTCTGATGACTACAGATGCAGCTCAAGAGGACTGAAGCTCCGCACAGAGCATAAATTGAAAGCCGCTATCCGCCGCAAGAAACAGGCGCTCGGCTTGAAAGAGAATCCGTTGGAAAATCCACAATTTAAGGAGGGATAAATTGCATAATAACCGTGAAATCTATTCTACAAATCTTCCGCACCGTGCGATTACGGTGTACATGTATCTCCATGATCGTGCCGATAAAAACGGGCAATGTTTCCCCGCAATTTTAACGATTGCGAGAGATCTAAAAATCTCCAAAAGCACCGTGAAACGAGCTCTCGCGGATTTAGAAAAAACACATTTCATTCGGCATGAACGCAGATACAGACAATCAGGCGGAAACTCAACGAACCTTTACTTCGTCGAGCGACCGCCTTAATTTTTTGAAAATTGTACTCACTCACAAGGGCGAACTATGCCATTGAGGTGGACTAAGGATAGGTTCACAGTGGACTAACAATGTTAAGTATCCATTTTAATTTTTTTATATTCTGAAGAAAGGAATTTTTTATGCCCTACATGAATTTCTCGGAAGATGATCTATATCGCGCGAATACGGCAAATCTAGTGTCATATCTGGAAGGTAGGGGTGAGCGTATCAAGAAAGTTGGCTCGACTTATCAGTACATCTACACGGACGGCAGCGGAACTCATGATAGCATCACGATCTCTGGTGGTAAATGGTATGATCACAATAATCAGCGTGGCGGTTATGCGGTCAAGTTTCTGCAGGAGTTTCTCGGTTTTTCTTTTCAAGATTCCGTGATAGAACTGCTCGGGGGGCATTGCAGCGCACAAACCGTCCGTCCTGCTCCGAGAGAAGCTCCCAAACCTGCCGCTAAACCGTTCGAGCTGCCCGAACCCAACTCGGATATGCGGCGAGTATTCGCATATCTCACCAAGCAGCGGTTTATCTCGCCGGACATAATCTCGCACTTTGCTCACGAACACAAAATCTACGAGGAGAAAAAGTACCACAATGTCGTGTTCGTGGGAATGGACGAGAACGGCACTCCCAAGCAAGCCTCGGTGCGCTCAACATTGAGTTTCGGAAAGACATTCCGCATAACAATCGCAAGTTCGGATACAAAATACAGCTTCTCGCACTTTGGTGGTGACGGGAAGCTGTTCGTTTTTGAGGCTCCGATAGATATGCTGTCCTTCATTACGCTCTACCAAAAGGATTGGCAGCAGCACAGCTACATCGCGATGAACGGCGTATATGAGAGTGCGGTACTAAAGGCTTTGGAGAGCCGCCCGGGTTTAAATGAAATTTATCTCTGTACCGACAACGATGAAGGCGGCATCGAGGCAGCGGAACGGCTGGGAGATATACTTGCTGAGAAGGGATATACGAATATTTTTCGCCTTGCTCCCTTGCAAAAGGATTGGAACGAGCAGCTTAAACAGCGTTATGGTGCGGAATATCTCCCTGCTGTTCCGCATGAGCGCAAGGAACTGTACTTACAGAGCGTTGCCGAACTGTCCGAAATGAAGATAAACCCAAACCGGATAGCCAATGACTTGATAGCTGTTTACAACTCCGCCTACCGTATTCGATTAGCGGAGTTTTCTCTTGCGGCAAGCGAACACTTTTTGAAGATAGCGGGTGAGGATTTTCCACTTGAAATGATGAAAAACAGGCTTTCTAACGAATACAAATGCTACCAAGATAAAGGCAGCACTTCCGTGAAACTCGCCAAGCTGCAAAACGCGATGACAACCGGATTGCAGCAGCTCCGTAAGCCGTCGCAAACTGTTTCAGAATTGAAAGCTACTGCACGAACAATGTACGATATCGCCGATTGTGCCTTACGTCTGGCAACTGAGGAAACCCTCACCCAACGTGCCGGGCAAAAAGAAACGCCCGAGGAAGAACCCTCGGACGAGCCGCAATTTGTGCAGTTGATAGGTTGTTAAGATTGGGGGCAATCAATGAATTCAAGTCAAATACTTATGCTCTGTCTTTGCGGAGTATTTTTTGTTGTGATTGCGGTACTTGCCGCAATTGGCAATCTCTATTCTCTCAGAGGAATACCTAATAAGCCTGTGGGCAAAGGACAGCACGGAACGGCAAGGTTTGCGACCAACAGCGAGGTTACGCGAACCTACAAGCAAATCCCCTACACGCCGCAATTGTGGCGAAACGGAGAGAAACTTCCGACTGTTGACGGGCTGATTGTTGGTTGTGTGGAACGTGCTGGAACAATGACCGCACTTGTAGATGATGCGGACATTCACACGCTGATGATTGGCGCGTCCGGTGTCGGCAAGACTGCCAACTTTCTCTACCCAAACATTGAGTATTGCTGTGCAGCGGGAATGTCGTTCGTCACAACCGACAGCAAGGGCGACCTTTACCGCAACACCGCGACCATCGCCGAGAAGTATTATGGGTACAAAATTTCGGTTATCGACCTGCGAAATCCAACACGCAGCAGCGGGTACAATATGCTATATCTTGTGAATAAATATATGGATTTGTACAAGATAGAGGACAAGCTGGAATACAAGGCAAAGTCCGAGAAATTCGCAAAAATAACCGCCAAAACGATAATTTCGGCGGATGGAAATGTGTCAAATATGGGACAGAACGCGTTTTTCTATGAAGCAGCGGAAGGATTGCTGACGGCGGTAATTTTGCTAATCGCAGAGTTTTGTCCGCCCGAAAAGCGGCACATCATCAGCGTGTTTAAACTCATTCAAGACTTGCTTGCACCGTCCGGAACGAAAGGCGTGTCGCGGTTTCAAATGCTGATTGACAAGCTCCCGAGCGAGCACAAAGCGAGGTGGTTTGCGGGTGCTGCGCTCAATTCGTCCGAACAGGCGATGGCAAGCGTTATGTCGACCGCACTATCAAGGCTGAACTCGTTCATCGACTCGGAACTCGAACAAATACTCTGTTTCGATACGAGCATTGATGTTGAAGAATTCTGCAGCCGCAAGTTTGCGATTTATCTCGTTTTGCCCGAAGAGGACGCGACCAAGCATTTCCTTATTTCGCTGATTTTTCAGCAGCTCTACCGCGAGATTTTGACCGTTGCCGATGAAAAGGGCGGCACGCTTGATAAGCGAGTAATGTTCTACATGGACGAGGTCGGCACTCTGCCGAAGATAGACGGA
>JBJESC010000068.1:0-4826 GCA_051882615.1 Oscillospiraceae bacterium | reverse complement strand
ACAAGGTAATGTTTCTTTGTATTGTTCAATTTTCAAGGAACTGGTTTGTCGCTTTCAGTAAGTTTTTGACGCTTTCTCGCGGCGACTTAATCATTATATCACATTCCGTGACGCTTGTCAAGAGGTTTTTTAAAAATTTTTCAAATTTTTTGAATTATTTTTTCTTTCAGCCTCTTTGCCGAGCTTTCACGAGCGAACTTCTACATTCTATCACAAAGTTTGCTATTTGTCAATAGTTTTTTTAAAAAAAATTGAATATTTTTAAATATTCTCAGTCTGTCGATAAAGTCCTTTTTCTGCGAGTCGCGTCCCCACCAAAGCTCGGGCGGAACAAAGTGACGCACGAGATTTAGCCCTGCCCAGTCCCCCGAAGGGGGAGGGGGGGGAAATGCGGGGCTGCCCAAAACGACGGACAAAGTCCGTCGTTTGTTAGGTTCTTTTCAAGAACCTAACCCCGCTAGCCCTACCTGGGGGCTTCGCCCCCCATTATAAGCCTCGGTGCAACCCTGAATAGGCTTTTTGACAAGCTGTGAATATTTTTAAATATTCTGTTTATCATCCTTTAGTTCGGAAATAATTTTTACAAAACTTTCAACATCATTGAATTCTCTGTACACCGAAGCAAACCTGATATATGCCACGTCGTCAATTTCTTTCAGCTTCCGCATAGCCACCTCTCCTATTTTATCGGAGGTTATTTCTCTTTGGAGAGAGTTTTTCAGTTCGGCGGCAATTTCTTCAACAACATTTTCAATTGTCTCCAAGGACACCGGACGCTTTACGGTTGCTCTGCACAGTCTGTCCACAAGCTTCTCGCGGTCAAACGGCTCGATTGAGTTATCCTTTTTTATTACCATAAGCGGAACTTCTTCGATTATCTCGTATGTTGTAAACCGCGTTCCGCATTTCATACACTCTCGTCTGCGGCGGACCTTATTCTCGGTCGGTCTGGAATCTATAACCTTGCTTTCCTCATAGCTGCATTCGGGACACTTCATAGAAACTTCTCCTTTTATAAGTTCGTTTCGCCATACTTTATAATTATATCATACTCTATTTTATTTTTCAAGTATTTGTGATAAATTTTTATTCTTCTATGGTATTGTAATTTATGGGAAAGTATGCTATAATTATGAAAAGGATTACATTTGTATTTTATTTGGAGAAGATACTATGCTCGATTTAGTTTTTCTTGTTCTTATGATAATCGTGCTTGTCAAGGCTATAAACGGTGATTATAATGAGACGCTTTGCAACGTTGCGATTGTTGTCGGAATTATAGCCGCAATTCTTGGAATAATAAGCGCCTTATTCGGTAATTCCATCGACGCTTTTTCAGGCGGAATGCTGAATATTCTTGTCATTATAATTGCCGCCGCACTCAGACCGGTCGCAAAGCATTTCGCTAAGCTTCATCAGGATAAGCTGGACGAACAAATTCGCATTATCGAAGAAGAAACAAAGCGCATTAACGAAAATACAGAACGTCCGGCAGCCCGCGACTCTTCCTATATAATAGAAAACGGCGAACCCACAGACGAAATGCCCGAGGTTATACTCGGAAACCGCACCAATGCTAACCCTCAGCAAACAGAAAACACGATTTCTCTATCCAAAAAGTAACAGCAGTTAGCTGTGTGGATATATTTTCCGCTTTCAGGCGAAAAATTCGGCTTAAGTTGGCAAGCATAACTTTTTATGCTAAAATAAATTTACAGAAATACTATTTTAAACGGAGGTATTTTAAATGACTTTGGGAAATGTTATCGTCGGACAATCGGGAGGTCCTACCTCGGTTATTAACGCCAGCCTTGTCGGCGTTTTCAAAACCGCAAAGGACGCAGGCTGCGCAAAGGTCTACGGTATGAGGAATGGTATCGAGGGGCTTTTGCAGGAACGTGTTATAGATATGTCGGAATATGTCAAGAACGACCTCGACATTGAGCTTTTGAAGCGCACTCCGTCCTCGTTCCTTGGCACTTGCCGCTACAAGCTCCCCGATTACACAAAGGACGAGGATACCTACAAGAAAATTTTCGCAATCCTCAAGAAAATGGACATCAAGCACTTCTTCTACATAGGCGGAAACGACTCGATGGATACCATTGACAAGCTCTCCAAGTACGCCGAAATCATCGAGAGCGATATAACCTTTATCGGTATCCCCAAAACTATCGACAACGACCTTGTTCACACCGACCACACTCCCGGATACGGCTCTGCAGCAAAGTATATTGCTTCCGCAATGAAGGAGATTATCCGCGACGCTAACACCTATCCGTCCGACTTGGTTACGGTTGTTGAGATTATGGGACGTGACGCGGGTTGGCTTACCTGCGCGGCTACTCTGTCACGTTCGGAGGACTGTGCGGGTCCCGATATTATCTGCGTTCCCGAGACAGTGTTCGACTACAACACATTCGTAAAGAAAATCGCTGAAGTTCACAAGGAGAAGAAAGGCGTTATCGTTGCCGTGTCCGAGGGTATCAAGGTTGCCGACGGGTCTTATGTATGCGAAGCGAGCCGCAAGAATATCACTCAGGACGCATTCGGCCACAAGCAGCTCGGCGGTACTGCGCTGTATCTCGCCGACTTTATCGGCGGCGAGCTTGGAATTAAGTCAAGAGGTATCGTGTTCTCCACTCTGCAAAGATGCGCTTCCCACCTGGTATCACGCCGCGACATTACCGAGGCATTTACCGTAGGCGCTGACGGAGTTCAGCTTGCTCTTTCGGGACAAACCGGCAAGATGATTACTATTGAAAGAATTTCCAACAATCCGTATCAGACAAGAACCTCTTCCTGCCCCGCTTCTTTGGTAGCAAACGCCGAGAAAAAGGTTCCCCACAACTGGCTGACGAACGACAACACCTACGTCACCAAGGAATTCTTCGAGTATGCAAGACCTTTGATTATCGGCGAGCTTTCTCCGTTTATGGTTGACGGTCTGCCCAGACATCTCTTTATTGACTAATCCTTATTTTGCCACGCCCCCTGCGATATTCGCAGGAGGCGTTTGTCGTTTATGAACGGCTTATTCGATACATCTTGACAAGCAGGGCTTTTTGTGCTAGAATGTATTGGTGATTAAACGAAATAAAAGTTGAAAACGGAGGTATAAAAATGAGCTTGGGAAATGTTATTGTCGGACAATCGGGAGGTCCCACAACGGTTATCAACTCCAGTCTGGTGGGCGTTTTCAAAACAGCAAAGGACGCGGGCTGCAAGGTCTACGGAATGAGAAACGGAATTGAAGGTCTGCTTCAGGAACGTTATGTTGATTTATCCGATTATATTAAGGACGGCATTGATATTGAGCTTCTCAAGCGCACTCCGTCGCCCTTCCTCGGCACCTGCCGCTTTAAGCTTCCGGACTTTAACGAAAACGACGAAATCTACAAGAAGCTGTTTGCTATCCTCAAAAAAATGGAAATCAAACACTTCCTTTACATCGGCGGAAACGATTCAATGGACACCACCGACAAGCTCTCAAAGTATGCCAAGACTATCAACAGCGATATAACCTTTATCGGTATCCCCAAAACTATCGACAACGACCTTGTGTGTACCGACCACACACCCGGCTACGGCTCTGCCGCAAAGTTTATCGCGGCGGCAATGAAAGAAATTATCTTTGACGCGAATATTTACGACCTTGAAGCTATCACAATCGTTGAAATTATGGGACGTGACGCAGGCTGGCTTACGGGTGCAACCGCGCTCTCCCGCTCGGAGGACTGCTCGGGTCCCGACATCATCTGTCTGCCCGAAACGGTCTTCGACTTCAACACCTTCGTGAAGAAAATCGAGGAAATCCGCAAGGAAAAGAAGAGCATCACCATCGCGGTTTCCGAGGGAATTAAACTTGCGGACGGAAGATATGTCTGCGAGTCGGGACGAAACGATATGACCGAGGACGTATTCGGTCATAAGCAGCTCGGCGGTACGGGACTGTTCCTCTCCGACTTTGTCGGCAAGCAGTTCGGCGTTAAATCGAGAGGCATCGAATTCTCCACTTTACAGAGATGCGCTTCTCATCTGGTTTCGCGCTGCGATATTACCGAGGCGTTCGCAGCGGGCGCTCATGGCGTTAAGCTCTCGCTTTCGGGAGAAACGGGCAAGATGGTTACTTTCGAGAGAATTTCCAACGACCCCTATCAGATAAAGACCTCCTGCTGCGCTGCAAGCGACGTTGCAAACGCCGAAAGGAAGGTTCCCCTCAGCTGGCTTACAAGCGACCACACCTATGTCACCAACGAGTTCTTTGAATATGCAAGACCTCTGATTATCGGCGAGCTTTTCCCGTTTATGGTGGACGGTGTTCCCAGACATCTTTCTATCACATAACTCAATCCCTCTGCGTGTTTCGCAGGGGGTTCTCTGTTGGGAAAATTTCTTGGCATAATTTTTTAAAAGTCACTTGAAAAATGTGACGGATTATGTTATACTTAATAAGAATATGTAATATATTAAAGGAGCGGCAAAAACTATGGCTACAAAATATATTTTCGTAACAGGCGGCGTTGTTTCCGGTCTCGGAAAAGGTATTACCGCTGCCTCTCTGGGCAGACTTCTTAAAATGCGCGGCTACCGCGTTACCATTCAGAAGTTCGACCCGTATCTGAACGTTGATCCCGGAACAATGTCTCCGTATCAGCACGGCGAGGTGTTCGTTACCGATGACGGTGCGGAAACCGACCTCGACCTCGGTCACTACGAGCGTTTTATCGACGAGAATCTGTCGATTAACTCCAACGTTACTACCGGTAAGATTTACTGGAACATTCTCAACCGCGAGCGCAGAGGCGACTTCCTCGGCGGCACTG
>JBJESC010000067.1:0-4833 GCA_051882615.1 Oscillospiraceae bacterium | reverse complement strand
AATTCAATGCGCACAATAAATAACGTTATGCGCGGGGATTTCAACCTTGGTATTGTTCGCTTTCAGTCTGCGTTTGAAAAGTACTTTACCGATATGTTTGAAGAAAAGCATCTGACATACGAAACGGTATCGGAGTTTTCATACGTTCTTCTGGTGAAAAGCGACAGCCCTCTAGCCAAAAAAGAAAAAATTGCGCTTGATGATTTGAAGAATTACATTGAAATTACTCACGGCGACCCTTACGTCCCTACTCTTCCGCTGATTGACGTTAAAAAGGCGGAGCTTTCAGCTGAAGTGGATAAGCGGATTTACGTTTTTGAGCGGGCAACACAGTTTATGCTTCTCGGAAATGTGCCCAATACATTTATGTGGGTGTCACCTATCCCGCAGCAGCTGCTTGACAATTACGATCTGGTGATGATTGAGTGTCCCGAAAACGTTAAAATTTACAAGGATGTTCTTATTCACCGTAAGGATTACAAATTGACCGACCTTGACAAGCTTTTTATCACAGAAATTATTGAAGCAAAGCGCAAGTGCTTTTAATGACTTCAAACAGTAAGCTTTTCCCTATTCCGTAAAATGATATGTATATCAACAAAAAGCATTTTACAAAGAAGAAAAAGTATGTTAAAATATTAACAAAGAGGTAATGACGCCTTCTTTGAAAAAAAGAATTCATCAAAAGGAGTATGACTATGAAGCACGAAATTGTTGACAGCGCAGAGAAATTTGAAGCCGCTCTTGCGAGTGTACGCGCCGCACAGAAGAAGTTTGCAGAGTTCACTCAGGAGCAGGTAGACAAGATTTTCCTCGCAGCAGCCACCGCTGCTAACAAGCAGAGAATCCCGCTCGCAAAAATGGCAGTTGAAGAAACAGGAATGGGCATTGTAGAAGATAAGGTTATCAAGAATAACTATGCCTCCGAGTACATCTACAACGCGTATAAAGATGTAAAGACCTGTGGTGTTATCGAGCGCGACGAAGCTTACGGAACAACAAAGGTTGCAGAGCCTATCGGTGTTGTAGGCGCAGTTATCCCCACCACTAACCCCACCTCCACCGCTATTTTCAAAACTTTGATTTCTTTGAAGACAAGAAACGGTATCATTATCAGCCCTCACCCCAGAGCAAAGAACTCTACTATCGAGGCTGCTAAGGTTGTATACGAGGCAGCGGTTAAGGCGGGAGCACCCGAGGGAATAATCTCCTGGATTGACGTTCCTTCTCTTGAGCTCACCAACCTCCTTATGAAGGAGTCCGACATTATTCTCGCTACCGGCGGTCCCGGAATGGTTAAGGCGGCATACTCCAGCGGTAAGCCCGCTCTCGGCGTAGGCGCGGGTAACACTCCCGCTATTATCGACGAAACCGCAGATATTCTCCTTGCTGTTTCTTCTATCATTCACTCCAAGACATTTGATAACGGTATGATTTGCGCTTCAGAGCAGTCTGTAATCGTATCGACCAAGATTTACGATAAGGTTAAGAAGGAATTTGAGAACCGCAACTGCTACTTCCTCAACGAAAAGGAAATTGAAAAGGTTCGTAAGACTATACTTATTAATGGCGCACTTAATGCTAAGATTGTCGGTCAGTCGGCATTCAAGATTGCACAGCTCGCAGGCGTTAAGGTTCCCGAGGACACCAAAATTATCATCGGCGAGGTAGAGAGCGTTGACATTTCTGAGGAATTCGCTCATGAAAAGCTCTCCCCTGTTCTCGCATTCTACAAGGCTAAGACATTTGCAGACGCTCTCAACAAGGCAGAGCAGCTGATTGCAGACGGCGGCTACGGTCACACTTCTTCGCTCTACATAAACGCAGTAACCGAGCGCGAGAAGATTGCTGAGTTCTCCGAGAGAATGAAGACCTGCCGTATGCTTATCAATACCCCCTCTTCTCACGGCGGTATCGGTGACTTGTACAACTTCAAGCTTGCTCCCTCGCTCACACTTGGCTGCGGCTCGTGGGGCGGCAACTCCGTTTCGGAGAACGTTGGTGTAAAGCACCTTATCAATGTTAAGACTCTTGCTGAGAGGAGAGAGAATATGCTGTGGTTCAGAGCACCTGAGAAGGTATATATTAAGAAAGGCTGCTTGCCTGTTGCTCTTAGTGAGCTTAAGAACGTACTCGGAAAGAAGAGAGTATTCGTTGTAACAGATGAATTCCTCGCAAAGAGCGGCTTCATTAAGCCCATTACCGACAAGCTCACCGAGATGGGTATTGCATACACCACCTTCTCCGATGTTGAGCCCGATCCCTCCCTCAAATCCGCTAAGCTCGGCGCTGAGTCTATGAGAAGATTTGAGCCGGACTGCATCATCGCAGTAGGCGGCGGCTCTGCAATGGACGCAGCTAAGATTATGTGGGTTCTCTACGAGCATCCCGAGGTTGACTTTATGGATATGGCAATGCGCTTTATGGACATCAGAAAGCGTATCTACACATTCCCGAAGATGGGCGAAAAGGCTTACTTCATCGCTGTTCCCACTTCCGCTGGTACAGGCTCCGAGGTTACTCCTTTCGCGGTAATCACCGACCAGGATACCGGCGTTAAGTACCCGCTTGCAGACTACGAGCTTCTGCCTAAGATGGCAATTGTTGACCCCGACCTGATGATGAGCGGTCCTAAGGGACTTACTTCCGCTTCCGGTATCGACGCTGTAACTCATGACCTCGAAGCACTCGCTTCCGTAATGGCTACCGATTACACCGACGGTCTGGCTAAGCAGTCTCTCAAGATGATTTTTGAATATCTGCCCAGAGCATACGACAGTGCTCCCTCCAGAGACGGAAATGAAACTCCCGACCCTGTTGCTCGTGAGAAGATGGCAAACGCTGCTACAATGGCAGGTATGGCATTTGCAAACGCATTCCTCGGCGTATGCCACTCTATGGCACACAAGCTCGGTGCGTTCCACCACCTCCCCCACGGTATTGCTAACGCACTGCTGATTGACGAAGTTATCCGCTTCAACTCCTGCGAGAAGCCTCCGAAGATGGGTTCGTTCTCTCAGTACGACCACCCCAAGACTCTTGCAAAGTATGCTGAGGTTGCAGCTGAACTCGGCTGCAAGGGTAAGACCGACGCTGAGAAGGTTGAGGCAATGATTACAAAGATTGACGAGCTCAAGGATAGAATCGGCATTCGCAAGACCATTAAGGACTACGGTATTGACGAGAAGGACTTCCTCGCACGACTTGACGAGATGGTTGAGCAGGCATTCGACGACCAGTGCACAGGCGCTAACCCGCGCTACCCGCTGATGAGCGAAATCAAGCAGATGTACCTTAACGCATACTACGGAAAAACAACAAAGCTTGTTTAATATATGGAGGTAAGTGTTATGACAGACAAAATTATTGCGGTTCGCACACGCAAGACGATTTACCGTGAGGGCGACACCGTTGTCAAGGTATTTGACAAGGACTTCCCCAAGTACGATGTTCTTAACGAAGCGCTTAATCAAGCCAGAGTTGAAAATATCGGAATTAACGTCCCCAAGGTTATCGAGGTTAAGACTGTTGAAGACGGTAAGTGGGCAATCGTGTCCGAGTATATCCCCGGAAAAACCTTGTCCCAGCTTATAAAGGAAAATCCCGATAAGATTGACGAATATCTGGAGATGCTTGTTGACCTCCAGATAAAGGTGCTCAGCCTTACCTGCCCTATGCTCAACAAGCTTAAGGATAAGATGAACCGCAAGATCAGCGAGGCCGATCTGGACGCAACAACTCGCTATGAGCTTCACACCAGACTTGAAAGCACTCCCAAGCACGCAAAGGTTTGTCACGGCGACTTCTGCCCTTCCAATATTATCGTTAAGGACGACGGAACTCCGTATATCATCGACTGGTCTCATGCAACACAGGGAAATGCCGCAGCTGACGCAGCAAGAACCTACCTTGTGTTTACCCTCGACTACGGCAAGGAAATTGCGGATAAGTACCTTAAAATGTACTGCGATAAGAGCGACACCGCAATGCAGTATATTCAGAAGTGGCTTCCTATCGTAGCTGCTTCGCAGTCCGTAAAGGGCAATCCCAATGAGCGCGAATTCCTGCTCAGCTGGGCGAACGTTGTAGACTACGAATAATAATTACAGGAGGATTAACTAATGAAAGTAACAGTATGTATCGGAAGCTCCTGCCACCTTAAGGGCTCCAGAGGAGTAGTTGAAGGACTCCAGAAGCTTATCGCTGAGAATAGTCTCCAGGACAAGGTTGAGCTTGGCGGAACTTTCTGTATGAACAACTGTCAGAACGGCGTATGTGTAACAATCGACGATAAGGTTTTCTCTGTATCACCCGATACCGTTGAAGACTTCTTCAAGTCGGAAATACTGGCAAAGGTTTAATCCACAATCAAATAATTCTTCTAGCCGCCTGTATCCGGACAATCGCCGTGCTTAACCGCATAGCATTCGCTCGGAATACAGACGGCTAATGGGGATTTTACAGTATTTATTCCAACAGTTAAGGAGCATTGATATGGCGGACTTTTTGAAACTAAAAAAATCAAACTGCAAAAACTGCTACAAGTGCATAAGACATTGCCCCGTTAAATCCATAAGATTTTCGGGAAATCAGGCAAATATAATCGGCGACGAGTGTATTCTCTGTGGTCAATGCTTCGTTGTTTGCCCTCAGAATGCAAAAGAGATTACCGACAGTACAGAACGCGTCAAGTATTTCATAGCCTCGGGCGAGAAGGTGTTTGCTTCCGTAGCGCCGTCCTTTATCGCTAATTACGAGGGGGTAGGCATTGAATCTCTCACAAAAGCGCTCTAACAGCTTGGCTTTGAAAACGCAGAGGAAACTGCAATCGGT
>JBJESC010000066.1:0-4836 GCA_051882615.1 Oscillospiraceae bacterium | reverse complement strand
CGCAGACCTCGCGCTTCTCGACACCTAGCGTAAAGTTGTATTCCTCGTCCTTTGAAAGCTGCTTTATGACCTGAGGTGCGAGGTATTTTTCAAAGCTCTGCAAAATACGTTTTTTGCGGATTGTCTCTGCAATATATTTTTCAACGAAAATTGCCGAAGCGAATATTCCCGCAACTATCAGCGGATAAATCAGCGATATTGTTATTCCGAACCGTGAGAGGATGAAGCCCGTGCCTATATTGGCGATTATCAGCCAGACGACCGAGAGCAGGGCAGGGTACATCTTCATTTTCCGCGCGGTGAAAACGTAAATAAAAACAAGCAAAGCTGCGATTGCTGCATGAACCGCAACAGGCGCTCTCTGTGAAGTCTTTCCTACTATAAGCGCTCGGACGATATTGGCGTTAAGTTCAACGCCAAACATATCGTGACCCCTGTCTGCGGGAGTATGGAACGAATCCTGCATTCCCGAAGCGTAAGCTCCGACCATAACAAGCTTGTCCTTGAAATTGCGGTTGTCAACATTTCCCGAAAGTACGTCCTTAAGCGAAAAGTGCTGGAATTCGCCCGGCTTTCCCGAATACCCGAACAGAACCTGATTGCGAGAATTAGTCTTGGGAAAAGCGGCTTCTTTTCCGAGCGCCTTTTGATATTGCCGGTAGATTTGCGCGGCAAAGCTATATCGTGTTTCGCCGTTGAAATCCGTCCATAGCTGAGCTGAGCGCACAAATCCGTCCCGAGACAGCTGAGCGTTCGCAAAGCCCGAATACACAACGTTGTCAAGCGCTTCAAACGGGCGCTCTTCCATTTCAATGTTCCACGCATCATAGCTCTGAGCACCGTCCGCATATATAGTTGTTCCGCGATAGACAAGATTTGAAGCCGTCACAACGTTGCACCCCGAAAGCGCCTCTACAAGCCGATTGTCGGCTTCTGTTTCTCCCGTAAATACTATATCAAACGCGAGGATAGCGGGATTGTTTTGCTCATCGGAATACAGGAAGTCCGCAAGCTGTGCACAGCGCTCGCGCGACCAATCCGAAAATGCACCGTATTCAGCAAGCGTTTCTTCGTCTATTGCAACGATAACAATTTCATCGCCCGTGCCGTTCATCTGCGAATAAACAGCGTCGCAGAGCATTGAGTCAAGCTCGAAAAACGGCTCCGCAACAATCAGAAGCGCTGTCAAAGCTGCCGCCAGAAGAGGGACTATAATATCCGTAACTTTAGAAATCGCTTTATTCATAACAATCCACTCTTCTCGTCAAGACAGATTTCAAGATAGTCAACCAATCGGCGCTCAATATTTCCGTCCTCTGCCATTGAGCGCATAATTTCAAACGCCTTTTCTTTAGGCAATGGCTTCTTGTAGGGGCGGTCTGTCGCAAGCAGAGCGTCACAGATGTCCGAAACCGCAAGAATACGCACTTCAAGGCACAAATCCTCCGCGGAAAGTCCATAAGGATAGCCTTTTCCGTTCAGGCACTCGTGATGCTGTGCAGCCCATTTTCCCGCATTTGCAAACGAGCTGTTGAAGTGAACCTTTTTGAGAATTTCCTCGGTCATAAGAGCGTGGCTCTCCATAATTCTGCGCTCATTTTCGGAAAGCGTTCCACGCTTGATTTTCAGCAGTTCCTTTTCTTCTTCGGTGAAAAATCTGATTATTTCACCGTTTATATTGTAGGAATACTCAAACATTTTGTCAAGCCGCGCTATCATCTCATCGTCAAGATAACCCGTAAAATTCACTTCCGGTATATACTCCGCGCAGTCTTTAACACGCTCCGAAATGGTGTTGAATTCGCTTTCGGCAATTTGGTTTTTCAGAAATGCAATCTCGGCGCGCAGCTTTATTTCGCGCAGCCTGCTCATTACTGTTTCAAACTTATCTCCGAGACGAGTGGCTTTGTTCATAACGGATTTGGGGATAACCAGTTTTCCGATGTCGTGGAGTAAAGCAGCCATTACAAGCTGATTTCTGCGTTCCTCACCGAAATACTCGGATTCTTCGCCTTTGTCATGGAGCTCGTTTATATAGTCCGCAATCATTCCGCAGTATTCCGCAACCTTTCGAGTGTGGCTGGCGTTATACGGAGTTCGCTTGTCGATTGCTTCTGTAAGAGCCTCGGTGAAGGACCACATCTGCTCGTTAAGCTCACGCAGATACTCCATATTCTCAAGAGCAATGGCTGTTTGCGAACCAAGCGCACGGATAATCCGCTCTTCCTCAGCGGAAAATTCGCGGACTTTTCCGTTCGTTTGTGCGTTTATCAGCTGCAAAACGCCGATTGTATTGCCGTCTTTGTTAAGCAGGGGAATGGTTACCATTGACTGCGTGTGATAATCGTTCAGGCAGTCAAAACGCTTGGGACCGGAAAAGTCAAATTCATCACAATTATAAACATCTGCAATATTCATTGACTTACCCGTAATCGCTGAATAAGCACAGATATGCTCCTCGTTAAGCGGGATAACGGGGAAGTCTGGCGTGTTGCCGTTTCCTCCCATATCAATACCCTTGGAGCGGGTTTTCACTATCCTGAATTTCAGCGCGTTGTTTTCAACGATGTATAATGTTCCGCCGTCGCTTTCGGTGAGCGACATTGCGGTATCGACAATCATATCAAGCAGCTTGTCGGGGTTGCGCTCCGCTGTAAGAGCAATACCTATATCAAGAATTTTTCCGAGGGCGTCAATGCTTTGACTATGATTTTCACACGGAGTTACTCTTTCGAGATACTCAATCGAACGCCTTGCCTTATCTGAACTACCCACTTCCACAAGCACGGAGGCTTCGGGACAGTATTTTTCAAGCAGAAATTTGAATCGTGCAAAGTCGATTTTTCCGTCTCCGACCGCAAGGTGCAAATCGTTCTGCAAATCGTTGTCATTGACGTGGATATGTCGGATATAAGGCGCAAGTGTTTCCACCCACTCAGAAACGGGCACTTTCGTAAGCGACGCATGAGCATAGTCGATGCACAATCCGAAATTCTTCACATCTGAAAGCTCTTTTGCAAGGCTTTCAAACACATAAGGCTCCTGCTCAAACGTGTTTTCGATATAAATATCGGTATCGGGGAACTCGCCCGCAAGCTCGCGCAGAAATCCTTTGGATTTTTCAAGCCACCTGTCCGCGAAACGCCGCAGATTAAGTCCGCCTAACAGTCCTGTGTGGAAAACAACGCCCTTTACGCCGAGCCTTTGCGCTATCTGCATTGATTTTCGGAACAGTGCGCGGCTTCTCTCACGCAGAACACAGTCGTCCGAGGAAATATCAAGCCCGATGAAAGCGCCGTGGAGCGTATCGCCCGACCTGTCGCGGTCTATTGATGAGTAGAACGAAATCAGCCGCTCGATTTTTGTGTCATTGTCATAAACCTCGGGTGAGAAGAAATCGTTGTATTCAAGATTTGCGCCGTGTACGCGGATAATTTCTTCTGTTTCCGAAAAGTTTTCAATCAAAGGAATTATTGAGTATTTCATTGTTCACTCCTAATTCTTAATTTGCGTATTCGGCATTGACTGCTTAATTTGATTTAAAACCTCGTCGCTTGCACCGATAATACTCAGAGTATCAAGTTTGGGCAAATCGAAAAGAGGGGAATAGTCCGGAATAGTAATGTTGTCCAAATATAGTTTGGCTAATTCCGTTAAATTTGCAAGCGGTGTAATATCGGAAATGTTATTGTAACCCAAATTCAAACTGTTTAAATTCGATAAATTTGCAAGTGATGAAATATCGGAAAATTTATTGCTGAACAAATTTAAACTATTTAATTTCAATAAATTTTCAAGCGGAGAAATATCGTAAATATTATTGCCATCTAAATACAAACTTTCTATTTCCGTTAAATTAGCAAGCGGCGTAATATCGGAAATATTATTGCGCCCTAAAAATAAATCGTTTAATTCCTTTAAATCAGCAAGCGGTGTAATATCGGAAACGCTATTCATTTCCAGATACAAACTATATAATTCCGATAAATTTGAAAGCGGAGAAATATCGGCAATTTTATTATCGCTCAGATATAAAGTTTTTAAATTTGTCAAATTTGAAAGCGGTGTAATATCGGAAATGTCATTGTTGCCTAAATTCAAATAACATAATTTCGATAAATCTGAAAGCGGTGTAATATCGGATATTTTACAGTCATCAATAGTCAGAGTGGTTAATTTTGTCATATCCTTCAAGGCTGAAAGCGTGGTTAAGCTTCCGAACTCCACATACAGATGATTCAGCGACGTCATTTCTTTTATAAATTCAAGGTCTGTAAGTGGATTTCGGGCTGTCTCTACATCCAGAACAACACTATAATTTTCATCATAGAATCTGAGACCTATTTTACCATTTATTAAATCATTTGTATTATAGTACATGTATGTTGAACAACTCATCGCTCTTCCAAAACGATATCCGTCAAGAACAACAAAAGCCACTTTTCCATGTAATTCAAGTTTTGTAATTCTGTCGAAATTAGTAGTATCAAGCGCGCCGCCGTTCAGATATGCTTCTATCGCCTGTTCAACCGCAAGCGCTTCGGCGTCTTTCATTACACTTTCTTGGAATATAGGCGGCTGTGAGTTTCCACCGTTATCCGAGGGCAACTGAATTTCGTTGTTTTCTTCTTCAACGAAGGATACAACTTCGGTTGTTTCTCCTGCGTTAAGCGTTTTAATTTCGTTGTTGCCCGTGCCTTTTTCTTCAAGCTCGACAACTCCTTCTCTAACCTCGACAACAGTATGGCAAAGCCCCTCGATGTCAAAAAACACCTCTACCGTGAAAATCGTGCCGCGCACCGACATTGTAGCGTTCGGACTTTCCACAACATAGCT
>JBJESC010000065.1:0-4846 GCA_051882615.1 Oscillospiraceae bacterium | reverse complement strand
AAATTGTTAATATAAAACAGCTTACGCTGATGAAGGGTGATAAGGTGGTCGAGGTTGCGGAAATATGTGCCTATTTGGTGCTGTTCTTCAACTGATTTTGGTATAGTTAATACAGTTTCAAAGAAATCATTTGGAGAAATATTAAGCAATCCGTGGTTTCTTGCGCCCTCTGCTGCGATGGCTTGAACTTCTTTATGCCATCTGTCAGTATCATAATATGAAACTATAAAATCTGAATCAGTTTTGTCACTATCAATTATTTCAAAAACTATATAAAGCGTTGATAATACGCCATTTTCATACCTATCAAGCCTTTTTACTGCACCCCACGGAGCGTCACTAGAGTAGCTTTTATTATAAGCAAATTCACCTTTTTTGAGCAGGTAGTATCCACTTACATCTTTGCTTGCAATACGTTTATCAAAGAACTCATTCTGATCTATCAAGCCATACTGAGCAGAAATAGTTAACGGCAATGATGATTCGAGGTTCTGGTTCTTTCTGGTAATACGATTTGCTATCTCACCAAGCTCACGCTGTTCCCAAGTGTTTGTATTTGTAAAGAAAAAAGGAGCCAAGAATTCCTTAGCTCCATAATTATATCATATCACTACTTATTATTGACTTGAACCGATAAAACCGTGTTCTCTATTCGATAATCATCATCACGAAGGGGTATTATTTCCTCAATCAGCAAGTCGGTTAATGCCTTTTTAATTGCTTGATGATATTTGAATTTAGAAATATCGCTGTGTATTGTTGAATACTTATCAAAATCGGCGGACTTCTTTAGGTTATTCAGCCCGGGTAATTCCGTATCACCGTATTCATAACGGTCGGCAGCATAGGATACCGCTTCAAGAGCAACACACCATTCCTCGGCAAAAGAAGTCAATACTCTGTCGATAGTTTCCTTTCGCATATCCGCAAGGATATAGGACACTCTCTTGTCCTTGAAGTCATCAGGGTTTTCGCTGATGTTTGTCCATAGCTGTTGCATCAAAGCACCGAGTTTCGGATTTGATAAAAGTAGCTCGTCAATATACTCGTTGATTTCATTAACCAAATTTTGATAATGCTGCTTACCACGCTCGTCATCGGTTGCAGAAACGACAGTTTGAATCAGACTTACAATATAGTCATAGTCGATTTTCTCTTTACTGTATGCCTTCAGCTCGTATTCGAAATCAACGGTTTCTTCATCACCGCCGTCACCGCCGCCGGAGTTAGGCGGGTATTTAGCCTTTATGTTCAAGTACCAAGCAGCATATATTTCGTATTCTTCCTCGGTAATGCCGTAGGAATCTGGTGGATTATCGGCATATCTGGTAAAGGCTTTGAGATTAGCGTAAATCTTGTCAAATTCCTGAAAAGCCTTTGCAAATCTTAGCTGCCCCTCTTTTGAAAGAGTAGGAATAACATCGGGAGTGGCAGCTGTAACACGAACATAAGCAAGAGCCTTTTTGAATTCGTCATGTACTGTATCCCAATCGGGTGCAAGTACAGAAGCCTGTCCCCCTGCGGAGTATAAAATCAAAGCGTCATCTACCGCTTTTTTGAATTTGTGAGGAGATTGGAATGTAACTATCTGACCAGCCGTCTTTTGCTTATCAAAAAGGCGGTTTGTTCGAGAAAATGCCTGAATAATGTCGTGTGGGTGCATGGGCTGCCTGTCCATAAAGACAGTTGAAAGACAAGGAGCGTCAAATCCTGTGAGCAATCTGTTTACAACGATAACAAGGTCGAGCTGTTCATCGCGGCTCTTGTACTTTGTTTTCTTCCTTGCAAGTCTGTCGTTAAGATTAGCGTTATAGCCTTTGATTTCACCAATGCCGTATGATGTGCCGAACATAGCATTGTAGTCATTAAGCGACTCCTGCATTTTGGGAACATTCAAATCAGCGCTTTCAGAATCTTCATCACTTGAAACAGAATATGTAATTGCGAATTTCGGAAAATCCGGTAATACTCGCTTTGTTTCCTCGCTGATTTCGATACTTGTTTCGCCTTTTTTTACTCTTTTCAGCAAATCATAGTATGCCTGCGCCCTTTGAATTGAATTTACCGTAAGCAGAGCTTCGTAGGTTTTGCCTCTGCCGTTTGCAAAGCCGAGCTTTTCCCTTGATTTGTTGATAATTGTATTCAATACCTCAAGCATATGAGCTTCGGTATCATATACAGACAAATCCTCGTTCTCGTCGTCTTTGCTCAGGTCTTTTACGCCGAGATGTTCGGTCTGGAAACCTAAAACCGCTTCGTCGCGAATAGCTTCCTTTACGGTGTATTTGTGCAGACAATCACCGTAAAGCTCGTTTGTGGTTCTGGGTAAATCGCCCTCGGCAGGATATGCGTTTACATCAAAGCGCGGTGTTCCCGTAAACCCATACCAAAGAGAATTTCGGAAAAATTGCGAAAGCAGCCTTTGTGTTCTTGGAGTTACTGCACGGTGACACTCGTCAACAACAAAAGCAATACGCAGGCTCTTAATACGATTATAAGTGGGAGTATCTTCCTGAAGGCGCTTTTTTACAGCAATAGTCAGCTTTTGAATTGTCGTTACAATGACCTGTTGATTCTGGTTTTTCAGCTTGTTTATAAGGTCGCTGACATTATCGGTTTCATCTACATCAACAACATCGTTGTTTGCGTAGGATTGAAACGCCTGCGTTGTCTGCATATCAAGGTCTTTGCGGTCGATGAGGAAAATTGTCTTTTCAATGCTCGGAATATCAATCAGCAGGTTTCTTGCTGTCTTGTAGCTCGTCATTGTCTTGCCCGAACCGGTAGTATGCCAGATATAACCCGATTTCCCTTGACGGGAGGCTGTTCTTACAGCTTCAATTGCGTGTATCTGATACGGACGGAGCAGCAAGAGTTTTTTATCCTCTTGATCCAACACAACATATTTCATTACCATCTGGTGAGCCTCGGGGATTTTCAGAACCTCCGCCGCAAATTTCAGATAATCGGTAACGGGAGCGTTTGAAGTGTCCTCCCAGCCGGAGAGGAATTTCTCATTTAGCTGTTCCTCGCTTGCCGCAGCAAAATATTTGGTATCAACAGCATTTGACACGACAAACATCTGAACAGCAGAGAAAACACCTGTAAACTTGCCCTCACGGATATATTTCTTGATCTGTCTGAAACCGTCCATAT
The DNA here is from genome assembly GCA_051882615.1 of Oscillospiraceae bacterium. Classification (GTDB taxonomy): domain Bacteria; phylum Bacillota; class Clostridia; order Oscillospirales; family Ruminococcaceae; genus CAG-115. Next base: position 1,690 of record JBJESC010000065.1, on the reverse strand, counting down.
AGGAATGCTGGCGGTTTTTGAGTTCGATATGAATAAGTGGAATGCCGTTTATCAGCAAGGACACATCAAAGCGGCGATTCTGGTCGTGAATATCGCACTCATCGTCCTTTAATGCTCTGTACTGATTGATAACCTCATAAACGCTTGAGCCGCCTGCTATGTCATCGCGTTTCAGGACGGTAAGCTGCACAGTTTTGGTATCTCTCTGAACAGAAACGTGTGCAACTCCGTTTTCGCCTGCTATCCATTTTGCGGCGTCATAGAATGTAGCAAACGAAAGCTGATTCTTAACCTGTTCAAACTCACGTTCTGTCAAGGGCATTCCGTCAAGCTGTTCCTTGTTTCCGCGTTCAAGAATAAGCCTTATGTTTTCCCATAGTTTGTTTTCATCGGTAAGGTCGGGACGGTAAGTCCACTGACTTTTGCCCTGTGTAAGCTGGGCAATCAACTTTTCCTCTATTGTCTGTTCAAGTTCAGCCATTTATTGCACCGCCTTTCATTTCAACTCATCGGTCTTAAATGCCGTATATCCCTCGTAATAGTAGCTGTGGTCAATGCCCTTCATATAGATTTCACGATCGTCCACCTTATCGGTAAGGGCAGATTTCAGCAAGACCTTTATTTCTGTACTCCGTATAGGGCTTCGCTCCATAGCTAACAGATAATCTTCCTTGTCAATTCTGCTCCAGTCAACTACTTTGCCGAGTTCCGTCTTGAACATGAGGTCAAGCCATATCCGTCCTGAGCGCCCGTTGCCCTCTCTGAAAGGGTGAGCAATATTCATCTCCACATATTTCTCAACAATTTCGTCAAAGGTAGACTGCGGCATTTTTTCGATATTTTCAAGAGCAGCGTCCAGATACATAACAGGAGCAAAGCGGAAATTGCCCTTTGCGATATTCACGGTTCTTACTTTTCCTGCAAAATCGTAAATATCCTCAAAAAGGTATTTGTGAATTGCTTTGAGCGCTGCAAAGCTGCCTGCTTTCAGAGTATCAAGCATACCGTTTTCAAAAAGCTCGATAGCTTTTTTCTTGCTGATACGTTCTTCTTCGCGGGCAAGCTGTGCTGATTCTGTTATCCCTAATTTGTTTTCCAGTGCCATACTAACACCGCCTTTCAAATAAACATCTTCTGGAGCATAGATTTTTTGAGTTTTTTCAGCGTTTCTAACTTACGCTGATGAAGGGTGATAAGGTGGTCGAGGTTACGGAAATAAGCGCCGATTTGCTGCTGTTCTTCCAATGAAGGGACATGGATAGAAAGTTTAAGAAAATCAGTTTCGTGGATTTTCCACTGTCCATATACAACCCCTTGACGGAATTGCACCATTTGATGAATGAATTCTTTGCGCAATAACATTCTGCCGAGAAAATCAGAATCTGCATTATGCTTTGATTTAAAAATGCTGTAAACTGGCGATATACAAGCGTTTCCGTAATTATTCAATCCAATAGAACCTGTTTCAAGATTGTTTGAGCTATATATAAAATCGCCTTTTTCAGTTCTTTTGTACTTCTTGCCTTCTTCATCGTTTACAAGAGCACTTCTGTCATAACGCTCACCTTTTGGTGCAACACCAACATTTGCAATAAATGCCATAAGAGGATAATCGTCACTCATGGGGTACTGCTCGTTTCTCTCCATAAATAAGTCATATAACTCACGCTGTTCCCAAGTAATAAGCAAA
>JBJESC010000064.1:0-4900 GCA_051882615.1 Oscillospiraceae bacterium | reverse complement strand
AGTATTTGATAGTAGTATACCACAATATCTAGTACAAGTCAATTGACGATTTACACAAATCGGGACAAGCGTTTTTGTTTATCTTGACACATCAGATAGGGGTAAGTGGGAGAAATGATCACAAAGTATAGTAGTTATCCCTTTTCTCCGCGGGATTGTCTTACCATATCCTCAACCACAATATCGTAGATTTCGCCGAGGGTGCGGCAATATTCCAGAATTTGCCACGGCTCGTTAGTGTGGAAGTGAAGCTTTGCGGTGTATCTTCCGTTATCGTCCTCGTCAGCGATTACCAGCAGGGAATCGCCCTTGAAATGTGAGCGGATATGCTCGTCAATCTCGTCCTCGTCAAGGCTTTCCCCGTCAATCAGAAGCTGGGTATCATATCTGAATTCAATTTCGTCTGCCATAATATCCTCCGTTACTTGTCCCATTTCATCGAAATATCGAACGCCTTAACGCTGTGAGTAAGCGCACCGAGGCTTATTATATCAACGCCCGTTTCCGCTACTTCGCGGATATTGTCGAGAGTTACGTTTCCGCTGGCTTCGGTCTTTGCGCGTCCGCCTACAATCTCGCAGGCTTCTTTCATAACCTCGGGTGTCATATTATCCAGCATAATCACGTTTACTCCGCAGGCAACAGCTTCCCGAACCTCGTCAAGAGTGCGGGTTTCCACCTCGATCTGGAGCATATGTCCCGCCTTTTTGCGAAGCTCGGTGACTGCGGGAGTTATTCCGCCGTAAGCGTCAATGTGGTTGTCCTTGAGCATTGCCGCGTCGGTGAGGTTGAAGCGGTGATTACGTCCGCCACCTACCGTTACCGCGTATTTCTGGAGCGCTCTCAGTCCCGGGAGAGTCTTTCTGGTATCGGTAATGGACGCCTTTGTTCCTTTTACAGCCTCAACGCATTGGTTGGTATAGGTTGCAATTCCGCTCATGTGCTGGAGAATGTTAAGCGATGTGCGCTCGGCTTTGAGCATAGCGCAGGTTTTGCCTTTCATAGTAGCAATAATATCGCCCTTTGAAACCTTTGCGCCGTCTGCCATATTGAGCTTGATTTCAATATCGGGGTCAAGCATTGTAAACACTCTTACCGCAACATCAAGACCTGCGACAACGCCGTCTGCCTTAGCCATAAAGTACGCGCTTGATATGCTGTCCTCGGGAATAAGCAGGTCGGCGGTGCTGTCTATGTAATTGATGTCCTCGGACAGCGCTGTTTTAATTATATCGTCAACATAAAACGGCAGTAATTTCATTTTTCTTCTCTCCTGTTAAGTATTTCTGTAAGTATGATAATTGCAACATCGCAAAGCGACATTGTTTCTGTGTAGTCGGCGTTAATTTCATAGCCGCCTGTTTCAAGGTCAGTTTTAATCGCTTTAATTCTTGCAAGTCCCTTTTCCGCTTCATCGTAATTCGGGTGAACAAAGTACGCCTTCTGCATAATGCCGCGTATTTCGTCCTGAATTGCGGACTTTTCCGAAAGCGGCTTGCCCTCGGGGGACTTCATCTCGTATTCGACATCGCCTCTATTATCTGAAAGCGGCTTTTGGTTAATATCCTCCGCAATAAGACGTGAGAACACCAGCGCTTCAAGCAGGGAATTGGAAGCCAGTCTGTTCTTTCCGTGAACTCCCGTGTGCGAACATTCTCCCGCCGCATACAGTCCTTCAACGCAGGTTGCGCCCTTGCCGTCAACGTCAATACCGCCCATCAGATAGTGCTGGCAGGGGTAAATCGGAATAGGCTCCTTGGTCATATCGAAGCCCTTTTCAAGCACCTTGTTGTAAATCATAGGGAAGTGGTTCTTGATAAAGTCGGCGGGTTTATGGGAAATATCCAGCCAGAACTTATCCGAGCCGGTTTTCTTCTGCTCCTCCATAATGCACTTGGAAACAACGTCACGGGGAGCAAGCTCCTTACGCTCAGGCTCGTAGTTCGGCATAAACCGTTCTTTATTGCAGTTGAGGAGATACGCGCCCTCGCCGCGGACAGCCTCGGAAATCAGGAAGCACTCGTGATTTTCACGGTCTGCGAATGCAGTCGGGTGGAACTGCACATAACTAAGGTTAGCTATTCTTGCTCCCAGCTTTGCCGCAAGGGAAATACCGTCGCCCGTGGCAATTTCGGAGTTGGTTGTGTAATTGTAAACGCGACCTATTCCGCCTGTCGCAAGTATCACATAAGGAGCGCAGTAGTATTCGTGCGAGTTGTCCTTGGTAAAGATGTCCGCAAAGAACACCCCGTCCTTCTTCTCCAGACGGCAGAGTACGGAATTGTTGATAACCGAGACATTTTGGAGCTTCTGAACCTGTCCTATCAGGGCTGTCTCGATTTCGTAGCCCGTGGTGTCCTTGTGGTGGGCAATTCTGCGGCGGGAGTGTCCCCCCTCAAGAGTGAGCGCAAGAGAGCCGTCCTCGTTCTTGTCAAAATCAACGCCGTATTTTTCTACAAGTCCCTCAACATCGCGCGGACCTTGCTGAACAAGGATTTTTACGTTGTCGAGATTGTTTGCGTACTGACCTGCGATGAGGGTATCCTTGATGTGAAGCTCATAATCATCGTTTTTGCTGTCCATAACAGCCGCAACTCCACCCTGAGCGAGCGCAGAGTTGCATAGCGACAGCTCCTTTTTCGACAGCATAAGAATTCTCAGCTTGCTGTCCAGATTAAGCGCGGCGTATATGCCGGAAATGCCTGTACCGACTATCAATACGTCAATTTTCTTAAATTTCATAATGATACTTCCTTTTATAAACAATCCTTTAAGCGGATTTATGTTTCAAACTTGACAATACCACTCTTTTCTGATATAATCAAAGGCAACACCGCACAATTAACGGCTAACGCCTTTGTCGGCGCTTGCTTGCATCTTTTCTGTCATAGCGTTTTGCGCAAAGCGCATAATGCGTGCACAATTCGTCCTAGCAAGGCATACAGCCTTGCGTCGTCCTCATTGTACAATCTGACATAAAATCTGGCGGCGCAATCGCTCGACAATAATTGTGCGGTGTAGCCTTAAATCAGACTTTTAAAGAGGTGATTATATGAACCAAAGAGCTATTTTAGTCAGCGCCGATACGGGCGAATATGATGTTGACGCTTCCCTTGACGAGCTTGCGGAGCTTGCCAAGACTGCGGGAGCTGAGCCCACAGCGGGTGACGACTTCGCCCGCGTAGTACAGAAGCGCGAAGCGTACAGCGCTGCAACGGTAATCGGCGAGGGAAAGCTTGAAGAGCTTGCCGAGCTATGCGAAAAACTCGAAGCGGGACTTGTGATATTCGACTGCGAGCTTACCGCGTCACAAATACGCTGCCTTGAAGATGAAACGAAGGCTCGCGTTATCGACCGCACAATGCTTATTCTCGATATTTTTGCGGGGAGAGCGGTTTCCGCAGAGGGCAAGCTGCAGGTTGAACTTGCGCAGCTTCGATACAGGCTTCCGCGTCTTATGGGGTTGGGAACATCAATGTCCCGTCTGGGCGGCGGCATTGGCACTCGCGGTCCCGGTGAAACGCAGCTTGAAACCGATAAGCGGCATATTCGCCGCCGTATCGACAAGCTTGCTGCGGAACTCAAGGAGCTGGAGCTTCGCCGCTCCTATTCCCGAAACCGCCGTAAAAAGGACAACGTTCAGATTGGCGCCATTGTCGGCTACACCAACGCGGGAAAGTCAACGCTTCTCAATCTCCTTACGGGGGCGGGGGTGCTTGCCGAGGATAAGCTGTTCGCAACGCTCGACCCGACCTCACGCGCGATTGAGCTTCCCGACGGAAGAAGTCTGCTTCTTGTGGATACCGTAGGACTTATCCGCAGACTGCCGCACCACCTTGTTGAGGCGTTCAAGTCAACGCTGGAGGAAGCTGCCTGCGCGGATATTATCATTCACGTTATCGATGTTTCCGACCCCGAAGCAGCGGAGAAATCCGATGTTACCTTAAAGACATTGGCTGAGCTCGGAGCTTCCGAAATTCCCGTTGTAACCGTTCTCAATAAGTGCGACAAAATCTCGGAGAGCATTCCGACCGATGATAAAACGGTTAAAATCTCCGCTCTCAAGAACGAGGGAATTGACGAGCTTCTCCGTGCGATTGCGCGAAACCTCTCGCAGACCTCAAAGCGAATGAAGCTCCTTTTGCCGTATGACAAGGCGGGCTTGTCCGCTCAAATCCGTGAAAACGGCAAGGTGTTCTCCGAGGAGTATACAGAGAACGGAATTCTCGTTGACGCGTTGGTTGACGTTACGCTCATCTCGCGTATGGAAGAATTCGCCGTATTATAACAGTATCTCGCAAGCGCCCACGCTTCTTACGGTGTGGGCGCTGCATTTTCCTGCGCCGAAAACACGTTCCATACTCATCTTGAATTGTATCAGTGCGTCCATAGGCACAAACGCCTGAATTGTACCCGAAAAACCATCGCTGCACATTCTGCACGCGCCTTTCTTATGGAGGGCGTGTTCAGCTATGTTGAGGGCAATCGAGAGGTCCTGGTGACGAATATCATTTCCCGAATATACGTTCTGGAGATACTTGAAGGAGGAGTTTCCGCTCTCGGTAATCGCGTTGAGGAAGTCCTCGAAATTCCCTTTCTTGAGTGCGTGGACTACACGCTCGACGCGTTCGTTCTCGCGGAAGAAGTGAATTGCTCGGAGCACCGCTCTGTCGCCGAAGTTCTGGCGCAGAACGCTCATATTCAGCATAATATCGGAGATTGCAAGCGAACGGAGAGTGGGACAGTCGAAGAAATCGGCTATCTGTTTCATTTCTTTCTTAATGGTTTCGATTTCCTTGTCGTAGGCAGTAACCATTCCGAGGTTTATAATGCAGAGCGAGTGACCGTACTGACTGAAATCGGTGGGAATTGCCTCAACGATAGGGGTGTCTATATCCTT
>JBJESC010000063.1:0-4946 GCA_051882615.1 Oscillospiraceae bacterium | reverse complement strand
TCAAAGGTGGTTGCGCCGATAAAGCGGATATGACCGTCGGTAAGATAGGGCTTGAGAAGATTTGAAGCGTCGAACGAGCTTTCGCCGACTGCGCCCGCGCCCGCCAGATTGTGGATTTCATCAATGTAAATAATCGGCTTTTCTTCCTTTCCGATTTCAGCCAATACTCTCTTGAAACGCTTCTCAAAATCGCCGCGGAACTGCGTACCCGCAAGCATACCGCCCAAATCCAGTGCGAACACTCTTGCACCCGCAAGCGGCTCGGGAACACGGTTTTCTCGAATCATCATCACAAGACCGTAGGTGATTGCGGTCTTACCAACGCCCGGCTCGCCGATATGCAGCGGATTGTTCTTGTCTTTTCGGCAAAGAATCTGAATAGTGCGGTCAAGCTCGGCTTCGCGCCCGATAAGCGGGTTGACATCATTCAATATGTCATTCAGGCACGGCGCGTACAAGCCCGTGCTATGGTCGGGCTGTTCTTCCTCGTCAGAAGCCTGCTCGTTTTCGTCCTGCGAATCGTACTCGATACGGGCAATTTCTTGCAACAAATCCGCCTCGGAAATGCCCTGTTTTTCCATAAAATAAACCGCATAGCTTTCGCCAAGCTGCCATATCCCGTGAACCAGATGCCTTACGCAAATCTCACCTGCGCTGCTGCTTTCGGCGCTGTGATGAGCAACTTCAAGCATGGCTCTTACTCCAAGCGACGGTTCGGGGTCAATGTCGGGTACTTTTTCAAGATTGCTCTCGATATATTCCAGAATGTCGTTTGTAAGCGCCTGTGTATCTCCGCCGCACTCCACAAAAGCGGCGGCAAAGGTTTTGTCGCTCAAAAGCATAAGCAGAATCATTTCGGGGGTAACATACTCATAGCTGTTTTCACGGGCATATTCCAGCGCCTTATCAAGAACCGTCAGCGCTTCTGCGGACAATTCCATGCTTAAACCTCCTCGATAGTCATTCTGAACGGAAAGCCCTCGTTTTTCGCGCGGACTAATGCGGCGTTTACCTTTGTCGCGGCAATATCGTAAGGGTATTTGCCTACTACCGCCTTACCCTTGTTGTGAACATTGAGCATGAGCGCCTGTGCGGTTATTTCGTCCTTGTGAAAAATCTCAACCAATACGCTTACCACAAAATCCATTGTGGTAAAGTCGTCGTTGTGCATTACAACATAATACTGCTTCGGCTCTTTTACCTTGCTGTCCGAGCGCTCCTTTACCGAGTTCTTTACAGCCATTTTCTCATCTCCGTTTAATAATCGAAAAATATCAATTCCTGTCATTTTATGACTACAAGAATTATATCATATTTTACGGGATTTGTAAAGCCGCAAAACCGCTTTGTTTTTGCAACAGAAATATGGGATAGAACAGGCGAAAGTGCTATATATGCAAAGGTGTTGTTTAGAAACATTTGCCCTCTAAACATATATTTCAATAAGCACTTGAAAATCCGGCTGTATCGTGGTATAATAAGCATAGAATGATAATGCGTGAAAGGAGCGGTATTATGGGACGAGATGTTGTATCTGCAAAACTTGATGTTATATTCAAGAAACTGTTCACCGAAAACGCCGATTTGCTTCATTCGTTTGTGGCGAGTATGCCAGGGATACGCTGATTATAACAAAATCGCCCCGCTCAAACAAGGGAACTCACGCGGCTGATTTTGTTACGCTATGCTATAATCAGCGTATCCCTTGATATTCCACCCGAGAGCATTAAGGAGATAACAATATCCAACCCCGAGCTTGCACCCGAAACGGTTGAAAGCAAGTTCAGCAGGCTGGATTTGAGCCTTAATGTTGATGACAAGCTTGTCAATGTCGAAATACAGGTTAAAACCGATGCTGCTTATTGTGACAGAACGCTGTTTTATTGGGCGAAGCTGTACACTTCCGAGCTGAAAAGCGGTGCGGAATACAGCACTCTTAAGCAGACGATAACGATAAACATCATCAACTTCAATATGTTCGAGGGTAACGATTATCACACCGAGGTTGCGGCAATGATAAAGGGCAGGAACGAGGTGTTCTCTGATAAGTTCAGTATGCACTTTTTTGAGCTGAAAAAGATAGGCAAAAACCCGAAAACAAGTCGTGAGCAATGGCTGCAATTCATTAACGCTGACAGTGAGGAGGACTTTGAAACGGTAGAAGCTACAAGTATGCCGATTATTCAGAAAGCCGTAAAGGTTATCTACGATATGAGCGAAGATACCAGAATTCGAGAGCTTGCCCGTTTGCGTGAAAAGGCACTCCATGACGAAGCCTCTGCGATAAAGCAGGCGAAGGACGAGGGCAGAGCCGAGTTCCGCAATGAAATGATTGAAAAAATGAGAGCGATGGGTATGACCGAGGAACAGATTAAGAGTATAACCTCATAATCCCTTTTTAGGAGTTATTATGGCACGAATAATCTACGATATGAGCGAAGATACCAGGATTCGAGAGCTTGCCCGTATGCGTGAAAAGGCTCTACACGACGAAGCCTCTGCGTTAAGGCAGGCAACAGAAGAAGGCATTGCAATCGGCGAGGAAAGACAGCGCAACGCAATCATAGAAAAAATGAGAGCTATGGGTATGACTGAGGAACAGATTAAGAGTATAACCTCATAATCCCTTTTTAGGAGTTATTATGGCACGAATAATCTACGATATGAGCGAAGATACCAGGATTCGAGAGCTTGCCCGTTTGCGTGAAAAGGCTCTACACGACGAAGCCTCTGCGTTAAAGCAGGCAACAGAAGAAGGTATTGCAATCGGCGAGGAAAGACATTGAAAACCGGCGTCGGACAGGCGAATTTTCCTATAATAAGGCAGAGTCAGACTTGGGTATCGAGGTAACGGCGACTTCGGGCGGTTTTTGGCACGGCGACAAGGCAGTGGTTTATGCCCCCGGTACGGATACGTCATATACGGCAGAGCTTAGCGAGGACGGAGCAGCGTTTGTTACCCTAAAGGAAAATGACGGCCGGTACATTGCGGACGCCCGCGGATAATGCACATATGTTTCAAGAGAGGGCAACACTTTTTACTATACAATTTAAAGACCCGACGGAAGCACTGTAGGCGGCGAGGGAAACGGCGAGCCTAATGAAAACAACATATCGGTACAGGTAATGGAAAGATATAACGGCGATTACATTTTCGTGTACAATATCTCCGAGAAATCAAAGCAGACCGATGACGGCCGGGCTTACACCTTCGGGATATACGGCGTGGATGAGAACGCCGCGGCGACAAAGCCTGCCGAGGTGGAAAATGCTGTATTGACAAATCGGCGCGATGACTGCGACTACCTCTTAAATGAGAATTTCACCCTGACCGACGGAACGGTAACGCATCTGTATATTGACATGAGCGGGCGGCCGATAATCGTTGACGATTCGACAGTTATTCCCGAGATCCCCGGCTATGCGCTCAACAGTGTGTACTCGATTTTCGGGGACAGCGCGATAACGGAATATGTCGGCGAAGCAAAAAACGACCCGTGCAATGTTCTCTGCGGTATCGGCGAGGACGGCTCGTTCTCTCCTCAACAATAGTGTTTACACCTATATTCAGGTGATGAACGGCTGCTGCTATATTTTGGGCGAATTATCCGACAACACCGAGCCGCTGCCCTACAAGAGGGGCGGTATCCGGGGTTATGTCAGCAAGGGCGGCGAGGAGGTAGCGACCTTTGATGACGCTGCGATGTTTTCAAATTCCAAATATACACCGGTATATCGGGACGGCAGTTTCTTCCTTATCGACAAGCAGATGAACCGTGTTTCCGAGGATATCGGCTTCCAATATGCTAATTCCCCGGGGCATTTTCAGCAAGAACGGAGTAAGCTGCCTTGCGACCTACGCTGCCCACGGGAACAGTGCATATGACGGCACGGCAGGTACGACAGAATATTCCTCCGAAAGCAAGGACAACCCCGCCAACGGTTTTACCTGCGCTGCAGCGCCGCTCCTTGCGGGAGGCGTATTAACTGCGGCATTGACCCGCAAGCGCAGGTGATTTTCACATAAATTTCACACAAGCCGCACCAAATTATGCTATAATACTATTAAACTGTTAAGAAATCAATTTCGCTTTTTAGAAAGGATTATTGCCATGAAAAAGAATGCTTTGATAATTCTGGCTGCACTTCTTCTCTGCACCGCGTGTCAGTCAAATCCGTCAGGAAACGCTTCGGACAACTCCGAGCCCAACAGCTCGACCGCCTCGGTCAATTCCGCCGACAGCGAGCCGAACGAGCCTGCGCAAACCTATGAAAACGTGAAAACCGAGGAAAGTACCCCCACAGAAATAACGGAGCAATCCTCTGCCGCAGAAAGCTCAGGAACCGCCGAAAGCGCCGTTGACGCATTCTTCAAGCCCAGTATCTGGCAGTGCAGCGAGTACTATTTCTATGAATTTTATGCGGACGGCAAGGGCGGCATTGCGATGGACTTCGACTGCTATATGGGACAGCCGTTTCAATACGAGGTCACAGACTCCGACAGCGGAGCGTTGATGTTCCACATATTCTCATCAGACGACCAATCCCCCGCTGCGGCGAAGATAATTTCCGACACAGAGATAGAGCTGACATGGGATCACGGCAGAACAGATACCCTGACGTATCTCCCCGGAAAGACGATGGACGATCTCGAAGCGGAATTTAAGAACTACTTCAAGCCCGGAACATGGCGCGGTGAAACTCAATACATATTCTTCGACGAGGACGGCGAAAGCGGCAGCACAAGTTCCTTTGATAACGGCACAGGCTTGGGGTTCAGATATGAGGTGATGAGCCGCTCCGAGGGCTTTGTGAATATGCACATGGGCGCAGAGGACAACAGCGAGGGGGTAGTCATCACCGATAAAACCGAGGATTCCTTCACCCTGACATGGGAGGACGGCAGCGCCGAAGTGTTTGAGTATATTTCCCCGATGAACGCCGAC
>JBJESC010000062.1:0-4962 GCA_051882615.1 Oscillospiraceae bacterium | reverse complement strand
ATAGAGCGTTCAAGATTTGAGTTGATAAAGGCGGAGAACATTGATGTTGATGATGTTACCGCCGATATGATGATTGGCGAGAATATAACGCTCGGCGCTAACTGTGAGATCGGTGTTTTTGAATGTAGCGGAAAAGCCTATGTCAAAAAAGGCACTGTTATAAGAAACGCTAAGGGAAATATAGAGTATATCTGATACTGTAGTAAAAAAATCGGAGGAAAGGCGAATGGGGTATTCATTCAGCAGATATGTTTACAAGGCAGAGGAGGGCGAAGGCGTTATCCTGTACTCTCTTCGTAACGGAGCCCTTGTGATGCTTGAGAAGGACGAATATGAATCAGTATGTGCTTGCTTATCTGACGGAGAGCAAAAATCTGAGGTGTTCGCTCATCTTCTCATGCGAGGCTTTCTGGTGGAGGAAGGCAGTGACGAGGCATCGGAAGTGCTTATGGAGCATTACAGAGCGATAGAGCAGTCGGAAACGCTGCATCTGACCATTTATCTTACCGAGGAATGTAATTTCTGCTGTGAGTACTGTTTTGTGAGAAAGCACGGTAGGGCGATGACGGACGATGTATTTGAAGGTGTATACCGCATGATTGAGGAACGCATAGATGAGTATAAGTCAGTCCATATCAGCTGGTTCGGCGGTGAACCGCTGATGAGGATAGAGGCTCTTACATGCTACAACATGAAGATAGCAGAGTTGTGCGCTAAAAAGCGAAAAGGATTCAAAAGTACGCTTGTGACAAATGGTTTCCTGCTGACACTTGATAATTTCGGCAGGTTGTATGACAGCTTTATCCGTGACATACAGGTGACATTTGACGGAACAAAGGAAAACCATGACAGATACAGGTATGATTCCAACGGAGGAAGCTTTGATACCATATTTACCAATCTGCGTAAGATCCAAAAGACGGCATACAGCGACTGTATCATCAAGGTGCGCTGCAATTTTGCCGATGACAGAGATACCGAGAACGTCAGTGAGTTTATAAGCCAGTACAACAAATACTTTTTGAGGGACGGCAGATTTTGCTTGGCAATAAAGCCTGTAGTAAATTATGATGAGCCGGATAAAAGTAAGTTGGCAGCTAGCTATCAGGGAAAAGCTGATATAATTTGTAGGATACTCAAGGATCATCCCGAGCACAGGGATATGCTTTTGGAGCTTATCCGTCCCCGGAAATACTGGTGTAATGTTTTCTGCAGTTCTTCATATGTTATAAGCGCAGTGGGAGAAATATATATGTGTGATTCGGTGATAAATATGCCGTCATTCAGAAGTGGCAGGATAGTAGCATACAGAAAAGCTGTCATGGACGAAAGTACCGCAGCACTGCCCGATGCCATTTCGGAGAACTGCCGTAAATGCAGAAGACTGCCGATATGCTTCGGTTCATGTATAAGGATATTGATGACCGCAGAGCGTCACGCATGTTCGATTACAGACAGGGATATCAAGCAACTGCTAAGAAACTACATCTTACTTGAAAATGAGGTAATAAAGCCGTGAGATCAATAATCAGGAACAATTTTTTGTTGTATAAAAGCTATTTCAAGTATGAACCAGCCTACTGCATTATGAGGCTTTTCACCGGAATACTAGTGATAGTTCAGCCAATCTCCAGCATATATTTGTTTCAGCTTTTCATGGATGCGATATTTGTTGAGAATGATATCAAAAAGAGCATAATAATCGCTGCCGTTACAGCGGCGGTGAACTTCTGTGCCGCGGCGGTGAACTGGACGATGAACAACAAGCTCACGCCTGTATCGGAGCAGAAAAATGCCATGCGGTATATCTGTGAGATATTGAATATATACCTAAGAACGGATATAGATATTATCGAGGATCCGAATTTCTACGACAAGTATACTCAGGTCATCAATGATATCTCGAACCGTGTGATGGCAGTGCAAAACGCTATATGCAGCTTTGTGGGCAACCTGTGCTCGCTAGGCATCATAATTACGCTGATGATACGCATCGGTCCGATGATGGTGCTGGTTTCGCTGATAGGCGTTGTGACTAACCTTGTGATGACCCCGATAATGAACAAGATAGGGTTTGCATTCTATCAGGACAGAACTCCTCTAAACAGAAAGCAGGACTATATCAAGCGCGTATTCTATATCAGGGACTATTCAAAGGAGTTGAAGCTGTACAATATTTCCAATCTGTTACTTAAAAAGGTCAATGAGAACAACACCGAGCTTATCAGCATCACCAGAAAATACGGCAACAAGTTCATATCCTGCGGATTAATCGTTTCGCTGTTTCAGTGCCTTTCCTTTGCGGCTGTACTGTTATATCTTGCCTACTGCGCCATATTCGGCAGCTGGACGATAGGCTATGTAGCGTCTATGTTCAACGCATCCAATGAGATGAAGGACGTTATGGGAAAAATATTCGAGACACTGCCGTTGTTTGACGAGAACAACCGATATATCGAAAACTACCAGAGCTTAGTGAACAACAAGAATTCGAAGATAGAGAATATCAACAGCAGTGAAGAAAAGTACACCGATTTTGAGAGTATTGTAATATCGGATTTAGATTTCACGTATAAAAATTCATCTAAAAAAGCCCTCGACGGTGTAAGCATGAGGTTTGAAAAGGGTAGCAAATATGCCCTCGTAGGTCACAACGGAGCCGGGAAAAGCACCCTCATAAATCTGTTGCTGAGGCTTTACGACCCGACTAATGGGGAGATACTGCTTGACGGTAAGCGATATAATACACTAGATGTCCACAGTCTACGTTCGCTGTTCAATGTTGTGCTGCAGAACTGTCAAGTATATGCACTGAGCATCGCCGAGAATATCCTTATGCACAGTGTGAAAAATGAAGAGGATGAGCAAAAGGTATGGGATGCTCTCAGTAATGTAGGGCTCGACGAGTATGTAAGAACGCTCCCTGACGGTATAAATAGTATACTTACCAAAGAGTTTACAGAGGATGGTATCATACTTTCCGGAGGTCAAATGCAAAAGCTGTTGTTGGCAAGAACCTTTGTAAATGATGCACCGATAATCCTCCTTGATGAGGCAACGAGTGCTATGGATGCTATCTCGGAAAACAACATATATACCGAGATAGAAAAATATGCCTGCAACAAAACACTCATATATATTTCTCACAAGCTTTCAGCGACCAAGAACGCAGATCAGATATACGTATTTGAAAATGGTAGGATAATAGAGAATGGCACCCATAGCGAGCTTATGGAGTTGCAAGGAGTATATGAAAAGATGTTTACGGTGCAGGCAGAAAAGTATAATTAGGATGGAGAGAAGTTTGAAACCCATAAAAACCGCACCACCCTAGAAAAGGGCATAGGAAAGCAGGCTATCCAAGGATAGCCTAAAAAAACAATATAAAGCAAGAAACTAAGAAGTCAGAGGCTGAGAAATGATATAGCCTTGCCTTTGTAAAATAAAGATAGCCTGTTCAACGGACACCTCACGGTGTAGGGGCGGCATATCAGAATTCTTACGAAGCTGCGGACTGTAAGGCTCGTCCTTTTTCAGCATATGATAGATAGCGGTAAGAAGCATTCTTGCAATAGCAATAATAGCTTTCTTGTGACCTCTGCGTTTTTTGAGTGCAAGGTATCTGTTCCTAATCTCAGGATGCTTTTTGTCCTTAATAGCGGCAAGAGCACACTGAACAAGCAAGGGTTTAATGTATGCGCCGGCACGGGTGATACGGGTAGTTTTCTTCTTGCCTGCACTTTCATTGTTCTGCGGAGTAAGCCCCGCCCAAGAGCAAAGCTGTTTGTCTGTCGGAAACACGGACATATCGACACCGATTTCGGAAATTATGGTGATGGAGGAAAAAGTGTCGATACCCGGAGCAGTGCAAATGATCTCAAGCTGATGAGAATATTTCTCTGCCAAAGACAGAATTACAGATTCAAGGTTAGCTTTGCAAAGAGCAAGATTATCCATATGGGAACGAATGATACGCAGCTTGTCAGCCTGTTCGGCGCATATTGAACCATCAACAGCAGCCTGAATCTCTTCGGGAGAATGTTTAAGATTTTTCTTTAGAAAAGGCTTAACATCAAACGGTCCGGAGTTTTCAAGAAGCTTGTCTGTAAGAGCTTTAGCAGTTTTGCCGAACACATCGGAAAACACATCGTCAAGCTTGATGTTGGAAACCGTAAGGCAGTTCTGAGCACGGTTCTTTTCTCCGACGGTAAACCCTGTCAGCTTTGTGCGGTATCTCATTAAATCACGAAGCTGACGGATATCGGCAGGAGGAATAAAGCTGCCGTTTACCAAGTCGTGCTTGAAAATATCGGCTATCCATCGAGCATCCTTTTGGTCGGTTTTCTTACCCCTGATAGATTTCACATATTTAGGGTGAGAAAGAACGATATTGCATTCCGTTTCAAGTATATTGTAAACAGGAATCCAATATTTGCCTGTAGATTCCATACAGACATCACGGCAATTAAAGGAAACAAGCCATTCCCGAAGCCTTTTCAAGTCCTTGGTAAAAGTGGAAAAGCGATGGGGTTTTGTATATGTTGTGACGCCTTTGTTGTCTGTCATAGCAATACAAGCAACCACAAAGGATTTGTGCACATCAATTCCGCAGCAGATAGTATAAACAATTTTAAGCATAAACCACACCCTCAGTTAGTATTTGAGTAAGCAGACATTGACTGACCGTTCACTGAAAAACGAGTATTGTCTCTCCAAAGATAAGTTTACAGGCTCACAGTCCTACTTATTTGTGCTTGAAAGAACGCTCGGCACACATAAAAATGCGGTTCAGCTATCTCGTTGCGCCCACTCACCTCCACGTGCTCTGTAGTCTGTCTGCTCTCATATTCATTATATCAAATTTTTTGCTCGGGCGCATTAGGTTTCATTTCTTTTTGTGCCTTGAGCGATGCGAAAGGAATGGTCATAAAAATGAAAGAATCAGAATCAGCTATTAGGAGC
>JBJESC010000061.1:0-4964 GCA_051882615.1 Oscillospiraceae bacterium | reverse complement strand
GGAGAGCATCAGGTGCTGCGCAAAATCGACTTTTCTGTAAAAAAGGGCGACGTAATCTGTATTCTGGGTTCTTCCGGTTCGGGTAAATCCACTCTGCTGCGCTGTATCAACCAGCTTGAGACGCAGACTTACGGAAAAATCTACTTCAACGGCAAGGAGCTTGGCAAATCTCAGCGTGAAATTAACGAGTATCGTTCCAGAGTGGGAATGGTTTTCCAGTCCTTTAACCTGTTCAACAACATGACAGTGCTGAAAAACTGCATGGAAGGCACGCGCAAAGTGCTTCACCTGCCTAAGGAGGAAGCAAAGGAACGCGCTATCACTCACCTTAAGTCGGTTGGAATGGCTCCGTTCATCAATGCGTATCCTGCCCAGCTTTCGGGTGGTCAAAAGCAGAGAGTCGCTATTGCGAGGGGACTTTGCATGAACCCCGAGGTTCTGCTGTTCGACGAGCCTACCAGTGCTCTTGACCCTGAGATGGTAGGCGAGGTGCTTAACGTTATGAAATCTCTCGCCCAAACAGGACTTACCATGCTTATAGTAACACACGAAATGGGCTTCGCAAGAGATGTTTCCTCCCGCGTGCTGTTCATGGATAAGGGATATATTGTTGAGGACGCTCCGCCCGAGAAGTTCTTCACCAATCCCGACAACGACAGAACAAGAGAGTTCCTCAGCAGATATATGAAGGCGGAGAAGGGAGAAGAAAATGCGTAATTTTGTGGTTACCTTTGCGAGAGGTTTTGGTACCGGCGGAAAGCTCATAGCCTCAAAGCTCGCGGCGGAGCTCGGCATTCACTGCTACGAGAACAGAATACTGACACTTGCCTCACAGCTAAGCGGTCTGGACAGAGATGTTTTTAACGAGGTGAATGAAAAGCTTCGTGCCACTCGCGGCGGTTTCTCAAGCATGATGAGAGGTCTGCCCCGCGCCAAAAAGTACATAGCTCACAACGAGAAGTTCGTTTCAGATGACGCATTGTTCGATTACCAGAAGCAGATTATCCTTAATCTTGCAGAAACCGAATCGTGCGTAATTGTTGGCAAATGCGCGGACTATATCCTGCAAGGCAGGGACAACGTGGTAAGTGTGTACATTGAAGCGCCCCGTGACTACTGCATAAAGCGCACTATGGAGAACATGGGCGTCACGCAGGAGGTTGCAGAGGCGACAATAAAGCAGACCGACAAGTTCCGCGCCGACTACTACCAGTATTACACCCACGGTAATTACTGGACTAACCCCATAAACTACGACATGACGCTTAACAGCGAGAAAGTTGGCATTGACAACTGCGTGGCGCTGATAAAGGATTATCTTAAGATTAAGGGACTGATTGACTGATGGAATTTCAATATAACTTGCCCGTAAATCTGGTTTTCGGAAGAGGAAAAGCGGACAGCATAGGCGAGACCTCTGCAAAATACGGCAGTAAAGCGCTTGTGGTTACGGGAACAGGCAGCACGAAAAAATCCGGATTGCTGGACAGGACTCTGGCTAGCTTGAAAAACGCCGGAGTAGGGTATGCGGTGTTCGACAAGGTGACACAGAACCCGCTCACCACCACGGTTTACGAAGCGGCTGCGCTTGCGAAGGAAAGCGGCTGCGATATGGTGCTGGGCATCGGAGGCGGTTCGATAATGGACGCTGCGAAGTCAACGGCGTTCTGCTGCGTAAACGACGGGGATATCTCCGATTACATTTTTGGCAGAAAGCAGGGGAGGGGCGCGCTTCCGATAGTTCTTCTGCCTACCACCTGCGGCACGGGCAGCGAGGGCAACCAGATTGCAGTGCTGACTAATCCCGAAACCAAGGACAAAAAGGCGCTGTACACTTTGCAGATTATGCCGTCTGCTTCTGTTGTGGATCCCGAAGTAATGATGACAATGCCCAAAAGCGTGCTGTCATCGGTAGGCTTTGACGCTTTCACCCATGCACTTGAAGCGTACACCTCCAAAAAGGCAAATCCTATGACTGATGTTCAGGCACTGCTTGCTATTAGACTGATTTCAGGGAATCTTCCTAAGCTTATGAACGATTACAGCAACATGGAGGCGTGGGAGGCGGTCAGCCTTGCGGCAACGCTTGGCGGAATGGTTATCGGCGCCGCAGGAGTATCCGCTGCACACGGTATGGAGCATCCTGCCTCGGGACTTAAGAATATCGTCCACGGCAGAGGACTTGCGGCGCTAACTCCGCTGATTGTGGAGAGACTGGCGCCCGCATTGCCGAGCAAATTCGCAGAGGTATCAAGGCTGCTCGGCGGAAAAGACGAAACCGACTGCGCTGAGCGGATAAGGCTGTTCCTGCACTCTATTGAGCTTGAGGTGAAGCTCGGTGATCTGGGAATTACCGCTGATGACGTTGAGTGGATGACCGAAAACTGCATGAAGATTTCCATAGGTAACCTGAGGAACGCTCCGGTTGAATTCAGCCGTGACGAGGTTGCGGAAATCTACCATTTGGCAATCTGAATGATATATGGTGAAGAGCAGCGGAGAAATTCGCTGCTCTTTGCCGTGTTATTTGACTGATAAGCTTCGGGAATATGTATAACTGTTGCAGACATCGAAAAATATTTCCGCTAAGTGTTACGAAATTGTTTTTTCTTCGTATAAAGATACAAAACCATATTTTTAGGAGGATAATTATGATTAAGCCTACAGATTCTAAATACAAGAAGTATGCCGATGTTGCCAATAACAGACCGGTAATTGAATCCATTGAGGAACTTGAGAAGATTGCACTGGAACGTGCTATCGCTAATTATTTGGGGGCGCAAAACGGACCTCTTAACTGGAATACGGAATCCCCCATCGCTAATTACTTGGGGACGCAAGATGGACCTCTTGACTGGAATAAAGTAATTGATGAGCGATTTAATCAGAACAGTGTTGTCGGATTTATCAATATGCGTACCTTCAATAAGGAACATCTGGTGCGCTCTACCCAAGTTACAGATATTTTTGAAATGCAGAATCGTCTTGACGATTACATTTCGCGGTGTGATGACCCTGTCAAGAAAACTATGGCTATGGCTGTCAGAAATGCAGCAGAGCCGATTTTCAACAGTATTATCGAAACAGATCTGAAGAATATTGTCTGGAAACAGGTTAGAGTATTCAGCGGTGACAATAATAAACAGTATGGAATACAAGTATTAGATGAAGACTATTACATTCCCGATGATTTGACAAAAGATATAAATACTGAGCTTAGTAATGAATTTTACAGAAAGCATGCAGCTAACAAAGAAACCGATCTTGATGAATTGTCAAATGATAAAAAACTGGAACTTGTTTCAAGATATGTCAAGTCCTTTTTTGACAGGGAAGCTATGGAGGACGCTGACTTTGAGGATTATGCCGTTTCAGAGAGAGACTTCCTTAACTTACTGAAAGAATCGACAAACTTTTTTACCAACGCTGTTCTGAATGGCGACAAGAACGCTGTCAAACATATGAATGAGCGTGAGGCGCGTGATTTCAAAGCGCTTTCTTCGGCGGTTAAAGCAATGAGCGATGATGAAAAACGCAGCTATAAGGACAAAGTTGACGCTTTCAACGAGGGCAAGGATTTTGCTGCGATAGATGTATCCGTCAAGCGCGACCACCTTGACCTTACTCTCATTAACAGCCCGATGATAGAGATTACTGCGGACGAATTCTTAGCCAAGCAGAAGGAAGGCACTCTTTCCCCTATGGAGACCGAGTGGGGCGAGGCTAGCGTTGACGCTATGGTGAAGTCGCTTTACACCGACGATGAGTATAGAGCGCTTGTTCGCGCGGGCTATGACCCTGCGATGGGAATTATTGTTGATGGAAAACCGCTGGACTGGTTCAATAAGCCTGACTTCGAGCTTAACCCGGGTCCTTCCGTACCCCAAGTTCGTAATACTGCAAAGCTGAAGTGCGACGTAGTAGCAAAGGCGCTGAGCGGCTCGAAAATCGACGTATATAAGTTTGTTCCTGATGATATTAACGGTTTTAAAAAGGGAGAAGCTGTCAGCGTAAAAACCGATCTGTCCATGAAGTACGAGAAACGTGGTTTCTTCAGATGGCTTCTTGAGTTTTTACATATTATCCCCTCTGTGCCTACCATTAAGGAAATCGTTGAGAAGGGAAACAAGGAAAACAGGGATTACCTGAAAACTGCGATGCCCGTAGAGAAGACTGAACCCGTCTATATCGATCCTGTTCATAAGGCGCCTAAACCTTACGAATCTGATATTGCTAAACTGGCGAAAAGGGACGAAGCAGCGACAAGAATAATTGCAGGCGTGAATAAAGCAAAAGAGGAAAGCCAAAAGTTCGATAAGGATTTCTTTTTCGATGTTTTTCCTGTGGATAACGAAAAAAAGTATAACGAAGTAAATATAAACGAGAAGGCTAAGAATGCTTTTGGGTTTACGGATTATGTTTTTTTAGGAAAAGACAAAAATGGAAATGATAAATATCACAGTAACAGTATCTTAGACACAATGCCCAGACGGGACTCCAGAGTAAGCTTGGCTATCCTGTACGGTATGACCTGCGGTCACTCCTTCGATGAAATGATCGAAAACTCACCCGAAGGCGCTGAACGCCGCAAGGAAGTTGGCAGAGCGTTTGTTGAGGAATTTTCTGTGGATGACTATACCAAGTTTATTGGTGATAATGGACTCGAGAATAACGATGCCGGAAAAAAAGCGTACCTCAACTATGTTTACGATAAAAAGGTAAAGCTTGAGAAGTTCACTTTAAGGGGAGTCGAGGCGATTTCGCGTGAGCCTGTTATTCGTCTTGACCCATTTGACCACACACAGTTTTCTTCGAATTATAGTAAGTACAATAGATTTGCTTCAGTGGTAGCCGATTTTTATCAGTCAGTCGCTCCTCTTAAAAGAACCGCTGTGCTTTCCACACCTGAAACGAAAGCTATCACTGATAGATCCGCTGCTGTTTTTGAATATATGGAATCAAAG
>JBJESC010000060.1:0-22894 GCA_051882615.1 Oscillospiraceae bacterium | reverse complement strand
AATATTAGCACAATGTGCTGTTTATCCTTTAGGATATTTTGAACTTTGCTTTCCCTACGAGTCACATTCAGCAGACGAGATGTAGGACATACTGAGCATAATGAAGATGTAAGACTGCATCACAGCTGAGAATATGTCGAAGTAGAGCGACGCCACTGCCGGCACGAGTATTGCGAAGTTTCCGAGCGCGAAGTAGATAAGTCCGCCTATTACGGTACCCGCAACCATATTACCGAACAAACGCAGTGCCAATGCGAGCGGATTTGCAAACTCACCGATTATGTTAAACGGCAGCATAAACGGAAGCGGCTCGATAAAGCTCTTGAAATAGCCCTTGAACTTGCCCGTTTTGGCACGGTTGTACTGAACCAGAAAGAACGTTATAATTGCAAACGTTCCCGTAACGGAAACATCTGCCGTAGGATTTCTGAGTCCCAGAAGTCCCATCAGGTTGTTTATCATAATGTAGCACAGGAGCGTCATAATGTACGGCGTATACGCGTTGTACTTCTTGCCCATTGTGCCCTCAACGGTATCACGGACAAATTCCACCAGCATCTCGGCTGCTGCCTGACGCTTTGTTTCGGGAACAGGCTTCATATTGTGCGTAAGAACAAGTACGACTGCAAGCAGTATAAGAATTACTATCCATTGTACTATTACGCTTTCCGTAAGCCAGTATTCCGTGCCGTTAATCTCAAAGAGTTTGACTACCTTTAACGCGCCGTTGACCTCAAGCGACCTCTCGGAAGCTTCAGAGGCTAGCATTAACGCAGTTGGCATTCAGCATCATTCCTCCTTTCTTATGAATGTTCTTATCATTATAGCGAATTTCGGGAAAAACAGCGGTATAATCGCTGTGATAAGACTTATAAACGGCGCCAGCGCGCCGAGTGTGAGCATTGCAAATAAACCGAGATAGCGCACCGCGTACATTGTGCTCATGTAGGTGTTTGCGGCTTTCTCATTGCGTTTTCTGAGCGCCTTCTGGGCGGTTTTCCCCAGCAAAAGGAAGTTCAGCGCCGCAACCGCCGTTCCGTACACCGCGCCCACGGGTAAAGTGTAGTCGAAATTCAACGCAAAGCACAGAACCAACGTTACGCAGAGATACACCCCGCTGATTATTAAAAAATATGGCGACAAAGAGCGCATTTCCTGATAAATCGGCTCGTTTTTCTTCATAGGCTATTTCCTATATTCGTCGTAATAGTCGTTATCCCTCGGCGAGCTTGTGAAAGCCTTGGGGATTTTCTTATCCTTGTCCTTTTTCTCATAGTATGCGGTAATCCTGAAGATGAAATTCACCGCGCCGCTTATCATAAACAGAATGGCAAGCCCCACGCAAATGAGCATCACCCAATCGGGAAGATTAAACCGCTTCACCAGATAACTCCCGCCCAGCAGGAACACCAGAAGCGGGGTAACGATTACAAACGCCAGCTGACTGACCTTTGCATATACGGACAATGGGTTTTCGTTCTTTTTCATCGGATTACAAAAGCATCTCGGACAGCAGCCATCTGCCGTCTTTCTTCACCATATTGGTCGTCATCACGGCTTCGGGGTGAGCTTCCGCTTCCGATTCGGAATAGCCGCCCGTAATCACCGAAAGCACGCACAAATCCTCGCTCTTGGGCGAAACCTTGATTACGCATTTCGACCAGTCGCGCGAGTAGCTCTTGTCGGGAGCAAACTCCTCGATAATTCCGAGACATTCCGAGCCGTCTACGGGGTCCTTGTGCTGCTTGTAAACCTGAACGTTCTCGGTTCCGCTCTCCGTCTTAATGGGGTATGCCAGCAGAACGCGCGACGCTTCTCTTTCCACATACACGCTCTTTACAAGCTCCTCAATCTGCGAGTAGCTCTTGTATTCCGAGTCGTCAACCGTATAGTAGCCGTCCTCGGAGCGGTTTCCGTAAACTGTCTTGTAGGGAAGCCCCTCAAGTACGAACAGCTTCAGTACGGTGTAGTTATTCTGCACCAGCTCGAACGCCGCTGTGCTGCACTCGTTCACAAGCTCCTGCGAAACCTGCGGCTCGGAGGTGCTGCTTCCCGCCTCCTCCCGAGGCTTATTTCCGTTTACCACAACCAGCATAATCACAACCGCCGCTATTGCCGCCGCCGCAATGACAGCGGTAGCTATCGTTGCCGCGAGCGAGCCTGTATTATTCTTACCTTTGCCCATTTGATAAATCTAAAACCTTTCGATAGTGCCAATGCCTTCCGCCTCGGGCGATGTCGGGAATTGCTCCGAAACGGTGAAACTGTAAATTACGATTAAACCGTGGTGTTGGCTGTTTCGCCGCCGTTATTCTGCGCGGACTTCATACCCTGCTTCTGCTCCTCGATAGAGATAGCGTCGGGGAATACGTTGCGGCTGTCGTCCTTGGAGAGGAACGTCGTGTTGACGTAGCCCTGAATAATCGCGCCGTCGGTTACCGCAATGGTGGAAGCGTTGATGTCGCCGAATACGATAGCGTCACGCTTCAGCTCCGCCTTGCCTACAATATCAAGTTTACCGCGAATTCTTCCGTTTATGTCTGCATACTGCGAAGAAAGGTCGCCGATAAGGATAGTATCTCTGTCCATCTTCATTCTGCCCTTGAGGGAAATGTTTCCCTGCATAGCCGCAGAATTGAGAGACGCATTGTTCGCGGTGATGTCGCCGACAATCTTTCCCGTCATATCAACGTTGCGTGTGGTTTCGAGATTGCCCTTTATATTTCCGTCAACCGTCATATTCGCAAGAGAACGGATATTGCCCTCAATCTGCGTATTCTTGGAAATAACGGTGGTTTCCTCAACCTCATTGCCCATAGGAGAGGGCGCTGCGCCGTTTCCGGAGGGCGGGGGGACAAATCTGCCGTTCATTCCGCCCATATTCTGATTGTAGCCGCCCTGATTATATCCATTCTGATTGTAGCCCTGATTATAGCCGTCATTGCGGGCGTTCTGACCGAAATTCTGACTTACGTTGCGGACATTCTGATTATATGCGCCGTCGGAGGGCTGATTTGCCTGAGAATTCATAGCATTCGCGGAATTCTGAGCGTTCATTGCGTTTCTGTTATAATCGCCCATATCCTGCACCGAAGCGGACTGGGAACTCGAAGCATACTCGGTCGGAGCGGAATCGGGATAATACGGCGTTTCGAGCGGAACTCCGCTGGAGTTTACATCGCCGTTCTGAACAGGCGCTTGTGCGGAGGGTGAGTTATTCGCGCTGTTCTGTTCGCGGAGGTACTTGTCAAGCTCGCTCGGCTCGCCGCCCGCTCCCTGCTGAACATCGCCCTCTTGTCCGTCCTTTTTCCACAATTCCTTGACTGCCTGTGAAAAATTATCCTTAATTCCCATAATTACAATCCTTTCAAAGTCCCCGTAATCATATTATTTCCAAGTCCAACCAACACCGGAGCGGAGTAACCGTCCCCGCTTCAATGCCGCTATGCAAACGGCCCGATAAACTGAACAGGCTGAGTGTCGTTATTAATCTTGTCCAGCTTATACCCCTCGCTGAGCAGAACGGAAATCACATCGTCCAGCACGAGAGTTGCATTTGTTCTGTCGTGCATAAGCACAACCGAACGGTACTTGTCCTTTATATCTCTTGGAATGGAGTTGTGCATCTGAGTCCAGTTTGCACCCGCCGCGTCGCCGCTGTCCACATTCCAATCGTAATATCTGAAGCCGCGTCTTGTCATTTCCTCGATAATCGCGTCTCTTGTCGCCTCGTTATAGTCGTTCTTGCTGCCGCCGGGGAAACGGAAAATCTCCGTTTTCACACCCGTTGCGTCATAAATCGTATCCCACGCCTCGTAGAAATCCTTGAGGAAAGCTTCCACCGAAGCGTAGATTTCCTTGTATTCGTGCGAGGTGCTGTGAACTCCGATTGCGTGTCCATCCGCCACGATTGCCTTCAAGCGCTGCGTACAGGCGGCGCTTCTGTCGGGGACGACAAAGAACGTTGCCTTTACTCCACGGCTGCGGAGTATGTAGAGCTTATCCGCGGTATTCTCGTTGGGACCGTCGTCAAAGGTGAGGTAAACCGTCCCCTTTTCGCGGAAGTAGGTAGTCGGCGCAGTAACGTACATATCGGGATAAAGCGCCGCATACGGGCTGTCCGACGAAGGGGGGGTATCGGCAGGCTTGTCCGAGGAGGAAGAAGCGGGCTGTCCGCTGCTCTGTGTTCCCGAGCTTGCGGAAGAAGCTATATCACCCGAACCCGCAAGTCCCGATAGCTCCGCAATATCCTTGTCCGACATTCCGCACTGCTTAAGCAGCTCGTACAGCTTCTCCGCGGAAGCCGCATTATTGAGAACGGCGGTCATCAAATCCTTATCGGTAATGCCGTTGTCCGTCATAATCTTGTAGAATTCCGAGCAGGCGATATTCTTCCCCGAAGCTGCAAGCGCGATAATGTTCGCGTCAGACACTCCCGCCTCGGAGAGTATCCGATAAAAGCCCTGCGCGTCAAGCTTCCCGTTACGGTTAACCATCTCAATAAACTCAGCGTAAGACACTCCGCTCATCGAGAAGATTTCGTAGAAATCCTTGGCAGTACCCGCCTTTTCGGCAACCAGCACATCCGCAACGGTCTGAAGAGCGGTGTTCTGCTTCTGCGCCTCTTTAAGCTCTGCGTTTTTGGTTACAAAAAGCACGCCGAACACCACAGCGAGTATCAGCGGAACAAAGAATAAAATTGTAAGCGCCGTTTTTATAAGCACTTTAAAAAACTCAACGCTGCCAAAACGCATTTTAAACCTCTGAAAAATGATTTAATATCCAAACAAATTGTGTTCGGGGCACAATCCCCCTATTATCTTATAATACTATAATTTTCAGGATTTGTCAATAGCAACTATCAACAAAACCGCTTTAATCCAAAAAAACAGAGGGATAACACACAAAACCCCCAAGTCCTTTTTGTAAATTATGCACAAACGCAAAAACTCCAAGAGAACTGCACCCTTGGAGTTAAAAAAATAACAATATTCTGCGAACCGAACGCCGCTTGGTTTTATCGCCAGCCTGTTACTTTTTTGCGCCGAGCTCGTATGCCCTCTTTGTACACGCCTCGCACGCCTTTCCGACCGTCTCGGTGAGCTTGCCGTCATACAGCTCCTGCAAGCCCGCAAGCGTTGTTCCTCCCGGAGAGGAAACCTGCTTTATCAGCTCGTCAACGGTCATTCCGCTCTCGGTGAGCATACTTGCAGAGCCGATAAGCGACTGCGCGAACAGTCTCAGCGCCGCTCCGCCGTCAATTCCCACCTTTTCCGCATACTCGATAAAGCCCTTTGCGTAGAGGTAGATAAACGCGGGCGACGAGCCGTTAATCGCGATAATCTCCTTCATCTTGTCCTCGGGGATAGTTTCGGTAATTCCGCACGAGCCGATTATCTTCTTAGCGAACGCAAATTCCTTTTCGGAAACATCACCGCACGGACACATCGCCGAAGCGCCCTTTCCGAGCATCATAGGGGTATTGGGCATTACCAGCACAATCTTCGCGTCGGCGAATGTGCGCTCTCTGATGTATTCGGCGGAGATACCCGCGCAAATTGAGATAATCACAGCCTTACGGTTGTTCGCCTGCTTAATCTCCGCAAGAACCTCGTCGAGCTGCTGAGGCTTCACCGCGAGAAGCAGATAGTCGCACCTTTTGGCGAGTTCGATTACGGAAGCCGCCGCAGTCGCGCCGTAGGTTGAAATCCCCTCCAGCTTTGAAGCGTCCTTGTCGTAAACGAAAACCGCCGTATTTCCAAGCTTGTTGTTTACGCCGCGCACAATCGCGCCGCCCATATTTCCAAATCCGATAAATCCGAGTTTATTCATTTCAAGTTTCTCCGATAGTCTTTTTATTATCCTTGAACACCGCATAGTAGGCGGTCGCCACAATCGGCAGCACCAGCATCAGCATAACGCAGTCCACAGGGTACTGAATGGCATTTTTGAGAAGCCGCGCGGGGTACTTCACCAGCACCGAGCCCCAAACCCACGCTCCTGCCTCCATCGAATTGGTGACAACCTGCGCGAACGGGGTGTAAAGCAGGTTAATTCCGACAGTAACCGAGAGCTTGCCCATCACAATTCGGAGTATCTGCTTGCCGTTATCCTTTACGCTCTGCTTGAACAGCGTCTTGTCCTTAAAGCTGATACGCGACATTCTCAGCTTGTAGAGGAACAGTCCGTACAGCATACCCGCCAAACACTCCTGAAGCGTGAACAGCGGAGAAAATGCGTCCGTCTGCGGCTTCATAAAGAAGCTCACCACGTCCGACACTCCGCCCGCAAGAAATCCCACGGTCGGCCCGTACAGCATACCGATACACGCCTTCGCCAGAAACGCGAACGATATTTTCAAGTCGGGTGTTACTCTGATTGTCAGCTGCTTAATCGCAAGCTCCAGCGCGATAAGCAGTCCTGTCACCACGATACAGCGGATAGTCTTGAGTTCCAGCGCCGATTTCTTAAAATTTCCAAAAAAAGCCATTGTCTTATCCTCCCTTTTCGTCATACACAAAGAAATAAATAAGCGCAATGGCTCTTATTCAATTTTCAGTTATGTACAGCGAGATGCGAAAGCCTTACCGCAAGCGCTTATTCCACGCTTTTCGTCCGCGGGACAACTCTCCGTTCCCGAGGCACTTGACGCAAAGCCTTCTACTCTGTTTTAGGGGCAACCCCCTGTTTTATTGTGAAATCAGAAGTTGATTTCGTTGCAAATCTTATAACGCTGCTCGTTAAAGGGCTTCTTCATAGAAAGCGCCTCCTGAATGTCAACGTCGTAAACCTTACCGTCTCTGTAACCAACAACGCGGTTGCCGATTCCCTTTTCAATAAGCTCAACAGCGTAGTAGCCCATTTCGGAAGCCATAACTCTGTCGCGTACAGTAGGAGAACCGCCGCGCTGAACGTGACCGAGAACGGTTGCTCTGGACTCGATTCCGGTAGCGTCCTGAATTTTCTTTGCGATTTCGTCAACACCGCCAACGCCCTCGGCAACAACAATGATGAACTGCTTCTTGCCCATTGCGCGGACTTCCTTGATACGATTAATAATCGCGTCCATATCGTGCGGCATTTCGGGAACGATAACCGCGGTAGCACCGCAAGCAAGACCTGTGGAGAGCGCAATGTGACCTGCGCGTCTGCCCATAACCTCAACAACCGCGCAGCGCTCGTGCGACTGGCTGGTATCACGCAGCTTGTCAATCATCTCAACAACCGTGTTCATTGCAGTATCGTAACCGATTGTGTAGTCGGAGCACTGAATATCGTTGTCGATAGTACCGGGAACGCCGATACAGGGAACTCCCGCTCTGGACAAATCAGCCGCGCCTCTGAAGGTTCCGTCGCCGCCGATACATACGATACCCGCCATATTCTCACGCTCGCAAATCTCCTTTGCGCGCATTACGTTTTCCCATTCCTTGAACTCGGGACATCTTGCGGTATAAATCATCGTGCCTCCGCGCTGGATAATATCGGAAACAGAGCCTCTCGTAAGCGTTCTGAACTCGCTGTTGAGAAGTCCGTTATATCCGCGCAGGATACCGATAACCTCAAAGCCCTTGGAAATTGCGGTTCTGGCAACGGCTCTTACAGCCGCGTTCATTCCGGGTGCGTCGCCGCCGCTCGTCAATACGCCAATTCTTTTCTTTTCCATCGTCCTTATCCCCTTTTCCGTATTTAATGCAAGGCAAAATACCTCACTTTATTTCATATTATCATTTTACTACATATATTCCGCTTCCGTCAAGCAGATTTTTGAACAAATTTCACAACGTTTTCCACACGTTTTTGGTGTTAAATCTACAATCAGACAAAATCTCCCCATTTCAGAAAACCGCGCTGTTAAGCCATTTATTTTATGATAACGTTTCCCGAGCCGAGGAGTCTTGTCAGCCTGTCAACAAGACGGGAGCAAATCCGAACGCCGCGAACTCCGTCAATCCCGCTTATCGTGCGCGTATCCGCGAAGCATTTCTTCGCGTCCGCTGCGCCGCGGTATTCGGCGAGAATGCTCTCCGCTTCGGCAATACGGCTGTCGCCCGCCGACGGGAATTGCAGATACAGCGTTCTGCGCCGTCCGTTCGGTGCTGTCTCCGCGTCAACCGCCCTGTCTATTACCGCGCTTCTGCGCTCGTTTTTCACCGTAATTCTCGCGGTGACAAGGTACACCTGCCCCTCGCGGAGGTCGGCGTTCTCGAAAGCCACGCACTCGGCGTCTCCCGTTGCGTCCTCAAAGTGTGCAAAGGACATCGGCTTTCCGTTCTTCGCCACTATGCGCCTGTTCGATGTGAGCAGAGCCACAAACGAAATCTGCGCTCCCGTGCCCACGCTGTCCAAATCCGCTAGGAACACGCTGTCCTCCGCAAGCTTTGAGGAATACAGCTCAGCGGGATTACAGGAGAGGTACACTCCCAGCATTTCCTTTTCAAGCGCGAGCAGCTGCACGGGCGAGAAATTCTTCGTTTCGGGAAGCGGCGGCTCTGCGGCGTCCTCTCCCGAAATCTCGAACAGGTCAATCTGTCCGCTGTCGCGGCGGGAGAACTCGCGCTGCGCGTAGTCGAGAACGGTATCCAAGCCCTGCAAAAGCGCACGGCGGTTAGGCTCAAGGCTGTCGAACGCGCCGCATTTCGTCAGCGCCTCCATATACCGCCTGTTGTTATCATAGCCCGCCATTCGCGCCGAGAAATCGTAGACCGAAGCGAACGCACCGTTATCCCGCTCCCTCACAATATCCGCTGCGAAGCTCTGTCCTAACCCGCGCACACAGGCAAGTCCCGCGCGGATAGCGCCGTTCTCCACGGAAAACTCCGCAAAGCTGCGGTTGATGTCGGGCTGCAGCACCCTCACGCCCGTGCTCTTCATATCCGCGGCATAATCGCTCAGTTTTTCGGGGAAAGCCGTAACCAGCGCGGACATATATTCCGCGTAATAGTGCCGTCTGAGGTAGGCAGTGCGATAAGCCACGGTAGCGTATGCCGCCGCGTGAGCCTTGTTGAACGCATACGCTGCAAAACCCGCCATTTCATCGAAAATCGCGTTAGCCACACTCTCGGGAACGCCGCTTCTCACTGCGCCGCGAACGTTCTCGTTTCCGTAGACGAACGCCGAACGCTCCTTCTCCATAACATCGCGCTTCTTCTTCGACATTGCGCGGCGCACCATATCCGCCTGCCCGTAGGAGTACCCGCCCATCACTCGGCAAATCTGCATAACCTGCTCCTGATACACGATACAGCCGTAGGTTACGGAGAGAATATCGCGTAAAAGCGGGTGTGCATACTCGATTTGCTCGGGGCGCTTGTGGCGGTTTTCGATATACTTCGGGATTGATGCCATAGGACCGGGGCGGTAGAGCGAAATCGCCGCCGTCAGATCCTCAATGGACTGCGGCTTCAGCCGTTTAAGCATATCGGTCATTCCCGCGCTTTCAAACTGGAACACGCCCGCCGTTTCACCTCTGCCGAGCATTTCATACACAGCGCGGTCGTTTTCGTCAATATTATCAATATCAAAGTCGGGCTTGGTTTTTCTGATAAGAGCGCAGGTCTTGTTGATTACGGTGAGGTTTTTCAGCCCCAGAAAGTCCATTTTGAGAAGCCCCAGCCGCTCCAGCTGCGTCATAGTGTACTGCGCCGTGAACGTGCCGTCCTCCGATTGAAGGGGGACATACTCCACAGCCGCCTCGCGCGTTATCAGCACGCCCGCCGCGTGAACCGTGGTATGGCGCGGCAAGCCCTCGATTTTCATAGCGGCGTCCACCAGCCGCTTGATTTCGGTATCCGAAGCGTACAGCTTTCCCAGCTCGCCGCTTTCCAACTCCCGCGAAAGAGTGGTGTTGAACGAGTCGATAGACTTAGCCGCTTTATCCACGGTAGGCAGCGGAATGCCGAGAACTCGTCCCGCGTCCCGCACGGCGGCTCTCGCTTTCAGCGTATCGAAAGCCGCAATCTGCGCAACGTGGTCGCCGCCGTATCTGCGCCTTACATACTCGATAACCTCGCCGCGCCGCTCGTTGCAGAAATCAATATCGAAATCGGGCATTGAGATGCGTTCGGGATTGAGAAAGCGCTCGAACAGCAGATTAAACCTCAGCGGGTCGATATCCGTAATCCCCATGCAATACGCGCAGATACTCGCCGCGCCGCTTCCACGACCGGGACCTACGGGAATTCCGTTCGACTTCGCGTAGTGTACGAAGTCCCACACAATGAGGTAGTAGTCCACAAACCCCATTTTCCCGATTACCCCAAGCTCGTAGTTTATCCGCTCGCGGATTTGCGCCGCATTCGGGGGATTTTCGCCGTAGCGCTTACGCGCACCCTCTCCGACAATACGGCGCATATACGCGGCATTATCGGTAACTCCCTCCTGCACGAACAGCGGGAGCTTGGTCTTGCCGAACTCAAACTCAAAGCTGCACCTATCGGTTATCTCGGCGGTGATTTCCAGCTCCTCGGGCTCAAAGTGGGAGAGCATTTCGTCCGCGCTCTTGAGGTAATATTCGTCCGTGGGCAGCGCTCCGAGGTCAGGCTCGGACAGCCGCTTGTTCTGCCCGATACAGAACAGCATACGCTGAACTATGCTGTCCGCTTTCTCAACGTAGTGAACGCAATTTGTCGCAGCGGCGGGAATTCCCGTCCTTTTCGACAGCTCGCGGAGCTGATTGCACAGCTTCAGTTGAGCCGCGATATTATGCGCGGAAAGCTCCAGAAAGAAGTCTTCCCCGAATACGCGCTTATATTCCGAAGCCACGCGCCGAGCGTCCTCAAAGCGGCTCTCCGAGAGCAGTCTTGCTATCTCTCCGCCCTGTGCGCCCGAAAGCGCAATCAGTCCCTCGCTGTGCGCGAAAACGCACTCCTTATCCGTGAGGAACTGCCCGTTCTGCTCCGACTGCATTGAAATAATCCTGCACAGGTTCTTATACCCCGTCTTGTTCTTGCACAAGAGCGTGAGGTGATACGGCTCGAAGCCTGTGGGGACGCGCTTTGTGCGGCTTTCGGGAGCCAGCAGCACCTCGCAGCCGACAATCGCCTTAAGCCCCGCCTTTTGGCACTCGTCAAAGAACTCCACCGCACCGTAAAGCGCGGAGGTGTCGGTAATCGCCAGCGCCTCCTGTCCCAACGCCTTAGCTTTCCGACAAAGCTCCTCGATTTTGCAAGCGCCGCTTTGCAGGCTGTAACAGGTATGCACGTTCAAGTGAACAAACCGCACAAACTCACCTCCCATAAAGTGAAAAACAGCCCCGACTTATGCCGAGGCTGTTTGTTCACGATAATTTCGTCAATAAGACCACACAGGATTAGTCTGCCACCTTAGCGACAACAACCTTATCCTTGTAGTAACCACAGTTTCCGCATACTCTGTGAGCAAGCTTCAACTCACCGCAGTTCTTGCAACGGGTGAAATTCGGAGCCTCAAGCTTCCAAACAGCGGAACGTCTCTTGTCACGTCTAGCACGGGATACTTTTCTCTTAGGTACTGCCATGTCCTTCAAACCTCCTCTTAAAACCTGAATTTCTGTTAAAGTAAGAGGATTTTGCTCTTACTGTAAATGTCAACAAATCATATTATACCACATTCGCAATGACTTGTCAAGAGGATTTTTGAATTTTTTTGAGAATTTAGGTTACACCGCACAATTATTGTCGAGCGATTGCGCCGCCAGATTTTATGTCAGATTGTACAATGAGGACGACGCAAGGCTGTATGCCTTGCTAGGACGAATTGTGCAAGATGACTGAAAAGATGCAAGCAAGCGCCGACAAAGGCGTTAGCCGTTAATTATGCGGTGTTGCCTTAGGTTACACCGCACAATTATTGCCGTGTAACTGCGCGATGCAGCCTCAAGCCTTAAACTTGGTTACGCTTGCGGGAAGCTCGCTGTCATCAGCGGAAATTGTGAGCGCAACGGTAGTTGCGGGAGTAATCTTTGCGAGCTTTTCGAGCATTTCGCCGAGCTTGTCGTAGTCTCTGCCGGTAATCTTCAGAGTAGCGTCAACGAAAATGTCGGTGCAGTCGTGGTCGGAAGCAAGAATTCCCGAAATGAAGCCGTAGAAAGCGTCCATACCCTCAACCTGATAGTCCTCAATATTAATCAGACGTACCTTGTAAGTAATGTCCGTATTGAGGGAAGAGCCCTTCTGGATAGCGACAACGTTGCCGTTGGACTTCTTCTCAGCCTCGTGAATGGAGTCGATGAGAATTTTGGTCTTGCCGGAACCGCGCTTGCCTGTAATAATCTTAATCATTATGTTTGTCCTCCTTAAAGGTTTATTTCCTGAAATTAAAGTCCGAGCTTCTTTTCGAGTTCAGCTCTCTGTGCCTCATAACCGGGCTTGCCGAGCAGAGCGAACATATTCTTCTTGTAGCTCTCAACGCCGGGCTGGTCGAACGGATTTACGCCGAGCAGATAGCCGCTGATTGCACACGACTTCTCAAAGAAGTAGATAAGGTAGCCGAGATTGTACTCGTCAAGCTCGTCAACCTCGATAACGATATTCGGCGTGCCGCCCTCTGTGTGAGCGATAACAGTACCCTCGAAAGCCTTGCGGTTTACAACGGACATATTCTGATTGGACAGGAAGTTCAAGCCGTCAATGTTGTTGGGATCGTCCTTGAGGAAGAAATCCTTCTGAGCCTTTCCGAACTGCAGAACCGTCTCGAACATAACGCGCGAGCCGTCCTGAACGAACTGTCCGAGGGAGTGCAGGTCGGTGGAGAATACGGCGCTTGACGGATAAATACCCTTCCGGTCCTTGCCCTCGCTCTCGCCGTAGAGCTGCTTCCACCACTCTGCAAACTGTGCGCAGCCGGGCTCATAGCTTATCAGCATTTCAACGCTCTTGCCCTTCTTATAAAGGATATTTCTGAGAGCAGCGTACTTATAGCAGTCGTTCTTGGTAAGGTCGCACTCGGAGTATGCCTCGCGAGCGTCAGCCGCACCCTTCATCAGAGCATCAATATCAATTCCCGCACAAGCGATAGGAAGAAGTCCAACCGCCGTAAGAACGGAGAAGCGTCCTCCGATGTCGTCCGGAACTACGAATGTCTCGTAGCCCTTCTTGTCGGAAAGCTCCTTGAGAGTTCCGCGAGCCTTATCGGTAGTTGCAAAAATTCTCTCCTTTGCACCCTCCTCGCCGTATTTCTCAACGAGCAGGTCTCTGAATACACGGAACGCCAGAGCGGGCTCGGTAGTCGTGCCGCTCTTGGAGATGATATTAACCGAGAAATCCTTACCCTCAACCAGCGAAACAACCTCACTGAGATATGTGGGCGACAGCGAGCAGCCTACAAAGTAAATCTCGGGAGTATCCTTTTTAAGCGAATTGTAGAGCGAAGAACGCAGCGCCTCGATAGTCGCTCTTGCGCCGAGGTAAGAACCGCCGATACCGATAACAATCAGCACCTGGCTGTTGCTCTTAATCTTTTCGGCAGCCTTTTTAATGCGCTCGAATTCTTCCTTATCGTAATTTACAGGCAGGTCAATCCAGCCGAGAAAATCATTTCCCGCACCTGTTCTGCTGGTGAGAGTAACGTGCGCCGAATTTACCTGCGGAGCGTAACGCTCAAGCTCGTGATCTCTCACGAAGCTCTTCAAATATTTGTCATCAAGCCTGATGCCCATATCCAAATCTCCTCTTTCTTTTTGAACGTTGTTCTTGGGGAAACACTGCTTCTCTTATATACGGCCGGTCCCCTTATCATTATATATTACTTTTCCCAAATTTGCAAGGAGTTTTATACGAAGACCGTGTTTTTGTGAATATTCCCCATGTTTTTACCCTGGTTTTTTGTCAGCTTTGCACAAAAATCTCTCCGTCGCCCGCAAACACCACATTCATCTCCCTGTCGGGAGTGATATTCAGAGGTGCAAGCACGTCGGCATACTCACGGAAAGCCAGCCACTCGCGCATTCTGTCGAGCGTTTCGGGGGTGGAAGCCGAACGTGATTCGCCTCGGTGAGTAATCTTCACCGTGCCGCCCCTGATTACCAGCCTCCTTGCAAGCGCGAATGCCTTATCGCAGCAAACGGGAAGCCCGTTCTGCTCAATAAGCAGGTTCGTTGCGGCATAGCCGTTGCTCTCGTCAAGGCGCACCATCAGCTTTCCGCGCTTGGCGGAGAGCTTGTAGTTCACACGGCGCGGAGAGTCTCCCGCCACATACTCCCTGTGCTCGTAGCCCGGCATTCCGCCCTGACGAACGGTCATTCCCTCCTCGGTTTCCTCCTCGTCCGAGGGAAGCATATTCGGCAGAACCTCGGGACCATCGTACTCAATAATCTGCGGAAGCACCGCCATTTCGTACTCCGTGCCGATTTTGCCTGTAAATCTTCCGTTTCCGAGAAAGTCCCCGATAATCACCTTTTCAAGCCTTACCTTGTTAAGCCCGCTGTGCTTCGCCGTAAACGCACCCTTAACCGTAACGGATTTGCGGAACAAAAGCGAGGTGCGAACTCTTATGGACTCGCCCGCGTCAATGCAGACCTCGATATACGGAATGAAGCAGAAGCCCATCTTTTCCAGAACCACCTCGAACTCCACGTTTCTGCCGCACTCAACAGTACCCGACAGCCCTCGCAGAGCCACGGTAAAGTGCTTTTTCGATATGCACAGCAGCACGAAAGACAGAATGCTCACGCCTACCGAAACGTACAGCAGTACGCTTCCGATTTCCGCGTCAATGAACAGTAAAAACATCAGCGCGAATATCACCGCAAACACCGTTGCCTGAATATTGCCCGAGCCTTTCTCCATCGCGTCCGCCTCCCGTTTACTTTATCTTCTTGTCCCTTTTCATTCTCAAAAGCCGCTTGTAGTTGTCGTACAGCCGCCGCTCGTCAACGCCGCTCAAATCGGGCTTGGGAGCGTATAACAGCAGATTTGCCGCCTCGGTAATCTCCGCTGCCTCGCGTTCAAGTCCCAGCATCCCCGAAAGGATTTCCCGCACCTCCTCGGCGGCTGCGGATTTCTGAGGAATTTGCGCCATCGTACACGCAAGTCTGCGGGTTCTGAGGTACACCTCGCGCACCCGTTTCTCCTTTTTCATCAGCTTGAAGCGGATTGCAAAAATCAGCTCCGAAAGCCGCTCGCGGAACACAATTCCGAGAACCAGCAATACAGCCCCCGCCACGACAATCGCAATCATCACAACGCGGAGCACAGCGCCGTCGTCCTTTGAGTTGGCGTACTTAGTACCGTCAATCTCAATCCAGCCCGCGCCCTCTATGTAGGCGGTTGAGTAGGCGTGCGCCTGTGCGGGAGTTACGTTGAACTTGCCGTATTCGTCGAGAATTTCCTCGCTCATCACGAAGCCCTCGGTATAACGCGCGGGAATACCCGCCGCACGGAGCAGCTGTGTTGTCGCGGTAGCAAAGTCGGTGCATATTCCGCGCTTGCTCTTGAACAGGAAATATTCCGCAGTGGATTCCTGAGGAACAAAGTCCATATCGTACACAAAGCCTGCGTCCTTGAACCAGCGCTCGATAGCGCGCGCCTTTTCATAGTCGCTCGTAAATCCCGCCGTAATCTCCTCGGCGAGCGCTTCAATTTCGGGGGAAACATCGTAGGTATCGTAGAGATACTTATACGCGCTGTCACGCTCCTCAACAAGCACCTCGCAGCGCTTCTCGGTAATAACCTCCGCCTCTGCCGCCGCAGTGAGCAGCTCCTCAAAATCCACCCTCTCGAACAGCGACATCAAACTCTCGTTCGGCTCTTCAACATAGTATTGGAGAGTGTAGGTGGGATCCGGCTGCATATCCTCCGAGGTGAAAATCTCGTCCTTGGGGTTGCGGTAGGTTCTCAACTCGTCCGAAGTGAAAAGCAGAGCAAAAGTTCCCGTCGGGTGCATTATAACCGAGGTCTGACTTCCGTCGCGCACTTGTATCGTCATCTTGCAGCGCTCCGTGTCTCCGCTTTCCAAAGCCAGCAGCTCGCTCTTGTACTCCGATAGCTCCTCGCGGCGAGCGCCGTTTCTGAGCAACTTCGCAAGGTACGACATATCGGTAAGCGACCTCTCGTTCTGCCAGAAGCGCGTTCCCGTGCTGAAATCTCTGCTGTATGTCCAGCCATCGTTCCCCTGATAAATGTCAAACGACCAGCGATTGATGTTCTGCGGATTGTCGGTCACTACCGAAAACAGAACGTTATCGGCAGGCTTGTTCGCACCGCGGTTGGGAATGGAATTCTTCATAAAATCCGACAGCACGGGCGTTCCGTAATATTCGTTCCTCTGATTAATCAGCACGTTATCAACGTAATTCAGAAACGGAGTTTCCTCCACGCGCGGAACGATTATCAGCAGCACAGCCGCCGCCACGGCAAGTACTCCCGAAGCCGCCAGACGTTCGCGGCGGGATTTCGGATCATCAAAGTACTTATGTACCGCAGGCTGCTCGGGGCGGGACAGCCCCAGCATTGCCGCCATATATCCCACCGCAAGAAAAATCAGCAGACCTATCGGCAGTCCGCCCAGCGTTCTTGCCGCAAGAATAAGCGGAATAAACGCAGGCAGCAGCAGGAAATTCGCCCTCGGCAGATATGCCGAAAAGTAGCACACCGTAAACCCGATTATAAATGAAAACAGAACAACCGACAGCAGCGCATAATCCCATTGAAAGAAGTCCGACGAACTGAAAATGAATTTAAAAAACGAGGGAGTTCTGTACGGATTTCCCACGATACTGCACATCACGTTTACCGCAACGAACTGTATCATAAACACGCCGAACGAAAGCCCCTTGCGCTTTCGCAGCGCGTAGAACAGCATATATACGCCGCCGCACACCGCTGTCATAAGCACGGTAGTGAAAACCGCCTGACTTCTGCACAGAACGTACATCAGCGCCGCGCTCAGCGAGCAGATATAGAGAAGCAGAGCGGCAGGCTCCGCACCCTCAAAGACATTCTTGATTTTTTTCTTCATAGTTAAGATGATTTATTTCAGAAACGAATATAGTCTGCACTTTATCATTCCGTTGTACAGCTTGCGGTTCTTGTCCGCCTTTTTGCCGAAATAGTCCTCAAACTCCTCGTCGGGAGTGATGACATAAAGCTGATTAAGTCCGAGCGGAAGCATTCTTTCGCCCATCACTTGATAGAGCGCTCTCGCCTGCTCCGCGTCCAGCATACGCTCGCCGTAGGGCGGGTTGGTGAGGATTTTCATACTCTCGCCGTCATTGCTCCACTCGCGTATATCGCGCCGTTTTGCGGTAACGAAGTCCGCCACTCCCGCCTTGCGCGCGTTGTCAAGCGTGAGCTTCACGCACTCGGGATCAGCGTCGTAGCCCACGGCTTGGAAGTCCACATCTCGCTTCTCAAGCGAACGAGCTTCCTCCCGTGCCTTTTTCCACGCGCCCTCGGGGAGGAACTTCATTCGCTCTCCCGCAAATCTGCGGTTTATGCCCGAAGCGATATTCAGCGCACGGAGCGCACTCTCAATAAGCAGCGTGCCCGAGCCGCAGAACGGATCGCACACAATGTCGTTCCCGCGCACTCTCGCCAAATCCACGATACCCGCCGCCAGCGTTTCGCGGATAGGAGCGGCGTTTCCCACCGCACGATAGCCGCGCTTGTGCAGTCCGTCCCCGCTTGTGTCCAGCATAAGCGTACACTCGTTCTTCATTAAGGAGAAGCGGATCTGGCAGACCGCTCCCGTTTCGGGAAGCTTGTTCACGCCATACGCCGCGCCGAGGTTCACCGCCATTGCTTTCTTGACGATTTTCTGTATCGCGGGAATACTCGTTAGCTTGGAATTCAGCGAGTGACCGTTGTTCGGGAACGCGTCATTCTTTCCGATAAATTCCGCAAGCTCCAGCTTCTTTATTCCCTCGAACAGCTCGTCAAACGTTTCCGCGCGGAACTTTCCCAGCACCACGCTCACGCGCTCCGCCGTGGAGAGGAACACGTTCGCTTTAGCACACACGAGAGCGTCTCCCGTAAAGCAGACGCGCCCGTCCGTCACCTCAACGTCCTCGCCGCCTATGCGCTTAACCTCAAAAGAGAGCGTTTTCTCCAGCCCGAAATGGCACGGAGCCGCCATTCTGAATTTCATCATAAAGCCTTTTTACCTATATCCTTGCGGTAGTGAGCCTTTTCAAACGAGATTTTCTCAACCGCCTTGTATGCGCTGTCCAGCGCGGATTTCAAATCGTCGCCCGTAGCCGTAACGCCGAGCACTCGTCCACCTGCGGTGAGGAACGTATCGCCCTCAAGCTTAGTTCCCGCGTGGTAAACGTAAGCGCCCTCAACCTGACCGTTCTCGTCAAGTCCCGAAATAGGCTTGCCCGTTTCGTACTTTTCGGGATAGCCGCCGCTTGCCATTACTACGCAAGCACACGCCTTGTCGCTCCACTTGATGTCCAGCTCGTCCAGCTTGCCCTCGTAAACCGCCTCGATAATATCCACCAAATCGGTCTCCAGAAGCGGGAGTACAACCTGAGTTTCGGGATCGCCGAAGCGTGCGTTGTATTCAACCACCTTCGGACCTTGCTTTGTGAGCATAAGTCCGAAGTACAGACAGCCCTTGAACGGTCTGCCCTCAGCCGACATCGCCTCGATAGTCGGCTTGAAGATTTTCTCCATACATTCCGCCTCAAGCTCCTTGGTGAAAAGCGGGTTAGGCGCGATTGTACCCATACCGCCCGTGTTAAGTCCCTTATCGTCGTCGTAAGCACGCTTGTGATCCATTGAGGAAATCATCGGCTTTACGGTCTTTCCGTCCGTAAACGCGAGAACCGTCACCTCAACGCCGTCCATAAACTCCTCGATTACGACCTCCTTGCCGCTCTCTCCGAACTTCTTGTCTACCATCATGGAGTTTATCGCGTCTTTCGCTTCTTCAAAGCTCTGCGCGATAACAACGCCCTTTCCGAGAGCAAGTCCGTCCGCCTTGATTACCGTGGGATAGGTGTTGACGGTCTTTACGAACTCAATAGCCTCATCGGGCTTTTCAAAAATCTCGTAAGAAGCGGTGGGAATATTGTACTTCTTCATCAACGCCTTGGAGAACGCCTTAGAGCCCTCGAGAATAGCCGCCTTGGAGCGCGGACCAAACGTCTTGAAGCCCTCGTGGTTGAGCTTATCCACCATTCCCATTACAAGGGGATCATCGGGAGCAACGAAAACGTAATCGGGCTCGAGCTTCTTTGCAAGCTCCAGCATTCCGTCAATATCCGTAGCCTTTACGGGGAAGCACTCGGCAAGCTTGGAAATGCCGCCGTTTCCGGGAGCGCAGTACAGCTTATCAACCTTCGGAGACTTGGAAAGTGCCAGCGCGATTGCGTGTTCGCGGCCGCCGCCGCCTACAATAAGTATCTTCATAATCGGTTACCTCTGTTTATTATTTTCTGTCTGAATGTTTGCCGCAAGGCGGACAAAACTATACTCTTTTATTATACTACATTTCCCCAAGAATTACAAGCATATTTTTGTTATTGTGAATATAGACAAAAACAGAGCCGAAAATTTGTGCATTTCCCCGCCCTTGTATCTTTTTGATAATGTAGTATAATATAAATAGTGAGTAATCCACGAAAGGAATTGAGAATGGAACTAACCTTATCACCGGCAATCGGCGCGGAAATCAGGCAGATACGCGAGCTGTATTTCAGCGCCTTTCCCCGAGAAGAGCGCTCGCCGTTCGGTATGATGAAGCGCCGCGCAAAGCAGGGCGTCGGGAAAATGCTCGCCGCCAAGGACGGCGGGGAGTTTGTGGGCTTTACCTACATCATCGAAAGCGCGGACTGCGCGTATCTGTTCTATCTGGCGATTGTCCCGCAGACGAGGGGGGCGGGCTACGGCTCGGCAATTCTTGCACAGCTGCGCGAGATGTATGCGGACAAGCGTCTGTTCCTCGCCCGTGAGAGCCTTGACGAGAGCGCCGATAACTACGAGCAGCGCGTAAGGCGGCACGAATTCTACTTACGCAACGGCTTTTCCGACCTCGACTGCAAAATCCGCGAGCTCACGGTCACGTTTGATGTGATGAGCGTCGGCGGCGACATCACCCCCGAGGACTACAAGAACCTCATTATTCCGTGGTGCGGAAAATTCCGCCAAAAGCACTACCCAATGAAGCTATTCATTACAACCGAAAGGAAATAACACTATGAACTACGGACATTTTGACGAACAAAACAGAGAATATGTAATCACCCGCCCAGACACTCCCGCGCCCTGGGCGAACTACCTCGGCAGCCCCGAGTACGGCGCAATCATCTCCAATAACGCGGGCGGATACAGCTTTGAGAAAAGCGGTGCGAACGGACGAATTATCCGCTACCGCTTCAACGGTGCTCCCTCGGACACTCCGGGACGCTATGTGTATCTGCGCGATATTGACAGCGGCGAATACTGGAGCAACTCGTGGGCTCCTGTCTGCAAGCCGCTCAATGAGTTCAGGAGCGAATGCCGCCACGGTACGGCTTACTCCGTAATCTCCTCGGAGTACAAGGATATTCGCACCGAGGTTTCCTACTATGTTCCGCTCGGCAAGACCTACGAGGTATGGAGAGCCAAGGTAACCAATCTCGGCAGTACCACCCGCCGCATTGCGGTTTCGGGAGTATGCGAGTTCGTAAACGACAACAACTACGAGCAGGATCAGGTGAACCTGCAGTACACCCTGTTCATCACCCACACCTATTTCAAGGATAATTTCATTCTTCAAAGACAGAACGAGACCGAGGGCGGAATTTCGCGCTTCCTCGGACTTGCGGACGCTCCCGTTTCCGCATACTGCGGCGACCGTGACGCGTTTATCGGCGCATACCGCGGCTACAACAACCCCGAGGGTATCGAGCGCGGAATGTCGGGCAAGCTCAACTACTGCACCAACTCCGTAGGCGCACTCCAGAGCGACGTTGTGCTTGCGGCGGGAGAAACCCGCACCTTCACCTTCGTTCTCGGACAGAAAAACGAGGACGAAGCCCGCGAAATCCTCGCCCGTTACAAGGACGAGACTACCGCGGAAAAGGAGCTCGCGGAGCTGAAGTCCTTCTGGCACGGCAAGCTGGAAAACCTCACCGTAAACACCCCCGACCCCGACTTCAACAATATGGTAAACACCTGGAACGCGTACAACTGCTTCATCACGTTCATCTGGTCGCGTGCGGCTTCGCTGGTATACTGCGGACTGAGAAACGGCTACGGCTACCGCGATACCGTTCAGGATATTCAGGGTATTATTCATCTCGCTCCCGACTCCGCGAGAGAACAGCTGGAGTTTATGCTCTCCGCACAGGCGGCTAACGGCGCGGGACTTCCCCTCGTCAAGTACACCCACAAAGCGGGACAGGAGAACACCCCCGACGAGCCCGAATACGTCCGCGAGACAGGTCACCCCTCGTGGCGTGCGGACGACGCTCTGTGGCTGTTCCCGACTGTGTACAAGTACATCGGCGAGAGCGGCGATATTGCGTTCCTCGACAAGGAAATCCTGTTTGCGAACAACGGCGAGAGCGGCACGGTTTACGAGCACCTCAAGCGTGCGATTTCGTTCTCGATGAACAACCTCGGCAATCACGGAATGCCCGCGGGACTTCACGCGGATTGGAACGACTGCCTGCGCCTCGGCAAGAAGGGCGAGAGCACATTCGTTGCGTTCCAGCTTCTGTACGCGGTGAAAATTCTCCGCGAGTATGCCGTAATCAAGAACGACACAGCCTATGTTGCGGAACTCGATAAGATTAACGAAACGCTCGGTGCGGAACTCGACAAGTGCTGGGACGAAGACCGCTTTATCCGCGGCTACCGCGAAACGGGTGAGATTATCGGAAAGCGCACCGACCCCGAGGCAAATATGTGGCTCAACCCCCAGAGCTGG
Source organism: Oscillospiraceae bacterium (assembly GCA_051882615.1). GTDB lineage: Bacteria > Bacillota > Clostridia > Oscillospirales > Ruminococcaceae > CAG-115. The sequence continues at coordinate 1,060 of JBJESC010000060.1, read as the reverse complement.
GCGGTTATCTCGGGCTTTGCGGGTGAGGAGCGCGGCAAAAAGGCTCTCGACAGCGTTGCCCGCGAGCTGAACACTCCCTACGGCGCAATGGTAATGTACCCGCCTTATGTAAATCACGCATTCGAGGGTGCGCTTATGCACTGCTACAACAAGTGCGTAAAGGAGAACGCGGGTATCTTCTCACAGCCGCAGGGCTGGCTTATCCTTGCGGAAGCGAAGCTCGGACGCGGCGATATGGCGTATCAATACTGGAGAGAAGCGTGTCCCGCCGCGTATAACGACAACGCAGAGCTTCGCGTAATGGAGCCGTATGTTTACGGTCAGTTCACCGAGGGCAAGGACAGCCCGTTTGCGGGAAGAACTCACGTTCACTGGCTGACGGGAACCGCCTCCACGGTTATGGTAGGCACGGTTGAGGGTATTCTCGGACTTGTGCCGAACGCCGAGGGACTTGTGATAGACCCGTCTATCCCGTCCGCATGGAAGTCGCTTACTATCGACAAGACCTTCAGAGGAAAGAAGCTTCACATCACGATAAACAACCCCAACGGCGCTCAGCACGGAGTAAAGTCGGCTGTGCTTAACGGCGAGGTTCTCGGCGGCAGCCTTATTCCCGCCGATAAGCTCTCGGAGCAAAACGACATTGTTATCGAAATGGCTTGACTTTTCCGACAAAATTCTATATAATAATGAAAGGCGCTTCAAATGACGTTCCCCGAAGCCATAAGACAGGAAACAGAGCGGCTTTGCTCCTCCGAGAGCATAAGTGCGCTGTCAGACACCGCGCGTAAGATTTCCGAGGGCTACCGCTCGGACAGCGCTCACCGCACAATAGGCGGGGAGCGTGAAATCCTCGCCTATGCGGCGGCGCGTATGCCCGCGACATTCGGCGCAGTAAGCCGCGCTTTGGAGCTCTCGCTGGATTGCTTCGGCGGCGAAATCCGCTCAATAGCGGACTACGGTGCGGGAACGGGTGCGGGGATAATCGCGGCGGCTCTGCTCACCGAATGCGAGGAGCTGTTCGCCTACGAACAAGAGCCGAATATGCTTAAACTCGGAA
>JBJESC010000059.1:0-5061 GCA_051882615.1 Oscillospiraceae bacterium | reverse complement strand
GACAGCCTTTCTGTATGCGACAACATTCTTCTGCCGCTGGTGCTTATGGGAGTGTCTTATGATAAGATGATGAAAAAGCTGACTCCCACCGCAAAAACGCTTGGTATCAGCGACCTGCTGAACAAATACCCATACGAGATTTCGGGCGGGCAGAAGCAGCGCACCGCGGCGGCGCGGGCAATTATCACCGAGCCGAAAATCCTGCTTGCGGACGAGCCGACGGGCGCGCTTGACAGTAAATCCTCGGACGAGCTTTTGTCGCTGTTTTCGCGGTTCAATGAGGGCGGACAGACTATTCTTATGGTTACTCATTCCGTTAGAGCGGCAAGCCGCGCGGGGCGAGTTTTGTTCATCAAGGACGGGCAGATATTCCATCAGATTTATCGCGGCGAATGCAAAAACGAGGAGATGTACAGAAAAATCACCGACGCGCTCACCGTGATTTCCGCAGGGGGTGAGAAGCTGTGAAAAAGCTGCTGTACCCGCGCCTTGCACTTAACGGTATTAAGAACAACGCAAAGCTGTATGTTCCCTACTTTTTCGCCTGCACAACGCTGATGATGATCTTCTACATCACCGATTTTCTTGCAAACAGCGAGTTTGTGCAAAATCAACCGGGCGGCACTATGATAAGCGCGGTTTTGGAAATAGGCTGGATCGTTCTCACCGCGTTTTCCGCAATTTTTCTGTTCTACACAAATTCCTTTCTGATAAAGCGCCGAAAGACGGAATTTGGCTTGTACAACATTCTCGGAATGGGCAAAAGCAATATAATGTTGGTGCTGGTTTGCGAGATTGGTATAATATTCGGCGGGTCATTCCTGCTTGGTACGGGGCTTGGAATTGCCTTTTCAAAGCTGGTTGAGATAGTATTGATTAAAATTCTCGGCGGCGAAAACTCCTATGATTTCAGCATTAACAGCCGCGTTATTGTCGAGGAATTTTGCGTATATCTTGCGCTTTTCGGAATAATTCTGGTGCGCGGAATGCGCCAGATTCGCATAAACAACGCGGTCGAGCTGTTCCGCTCGGATAATTCGGGCGAAAAGCCGCCGAAAGCGAATTGGTTTCTTGCCGTTTTGGGTGCAATTCTGCTTATTGCGGGGTATATTCTTGCGAATGTCGTTGAAAACCGGATTTGGGCAATTCTCGCGTTTTTCGGCGCGGTTATTCTCATTATTGCCGCCACCTATCTGCTTTTTATTTCGGGAAGCTCGATAGTTTGCAGGCTGCTGAAAAAGAATAAGAAATACTATTACAAGACAAATCACTTTATCAGCGTGTCGCAGATGGATTTCCGAATGAAGAAGAACGGCGCGGGGCTTGCTTCTATCTGTATTCTTGCGACAATGGCGCTGGTTTCGATTTCCGCGGTGTCGGGCTTGTATTTCGGCTCGGAGCAGATAATGCGGAAAAATTATCCCCGAAATATGTCCTTTCAGATGCGCAGCGAAAGCGGCGAATTTGTGGAGCTGATGACCGGTACAATGATTGACACCGCCCGCGAATACGGCGTTGAGCCGAAAAATATCGTCCGCTATAATTGCATTTCGGACGAGAACCTGTGGGTAAGCTACCGCGACAACAAGCTGCTGACAGACGAGGAACTGAACGCAATGCCAATGAGCGAGATAAACAAGCTGACCTATTACAGCTTTGTTCTTGTTCCTATTTCTCAATACAACACGGTAATGAACGCAGAGCTTGCCGTAAACAAGGGCGAAGCGCTGCTGCTGAAGCTGCCCTATGATAAGGACAACGCCTGCTATGACCTTATCCCGATAAACGGAGAACTCCATATTGAGGACAGATACAACAACGACGGTGAATTTGTTGAAACAGCCACTTGGTGCGAAAGATCGTATCTGAAATGCGTGGGTATGGTTGACGACTTTGTTGTAATGGACGGAAAAGCACTCAGCCCTTACGAAAATTCGGGTATCGGCGACAACGGTTACTTCACCCATTATGCGTTTATCAATGACGAGGATTTCTATGAACAACACCGAAAGCTATACGCAATGTACGGCGAATTTGAATACACCGGAGAGGTAAATAAATCGGACGGCAGCAGCGAGGTAATGACTTATATTATGACTTCGCCGCAGATGATAAACTATTTCGGTATGGATTTGGATTGCAGCGACGACATTATGCGGGAAATCTGCGAAGCCACGGTAAACAAAACCAATCTCATAAGAGCGCAGCGAGAGGAATATTACACAACGGGCGGACAACTCTTCCGCAGGTGGGACACCGCTGCCGCATACGGCGTTTTTGAGGATCGCTCCGAATACTATGGCTTATACGGCGGGCTGTTTTTCCTCGGCATACTGTTCTGCGCGATATTCGTTGCCGCAGCGGTTATGATAATGTACTACAAGCAGATTACCGAGGGCTACGAGGACAAAACGCGCTATCAGATATTGCAGAAGGTCGGAATGACAAAGGCGGAAATTCGCTCGACTATCAATTCGCAGGTGCTGACTATGTTCTTCCTGCCGCTTATCACTGCGGGGGTGCACACCGTTTTCGCGTTCGGGCTTATTTCCAAGCTGCTTATGCTGTTCGGCGCAATGGACGTGTGGTTCCTGGCGTTGGTGGCGTTGGGGTGTTTTTTGGTGTACGCGGTGGTGTATGTGATTGTTTACACATTGACCTCGAAAATTTATTATAAGATCGTTGCGGCGTGATTGTGATTATAATGTAAAAATGAATATGTAAGCATAACAGCGGCACTTTTCACGGTGTCGCTGTTTGCGTTATGGATAGGGCGTTATTCAATAACGAACTGCTTGACCTCATTACGAAGCTGCACTGCCTGAGTGTTAAGCTCCTCGCAGGAAGCAGCGATCTCCTGCGCAGCTGCGCTGGTCTGCTGTACAACATCGGATATTTCCGAAATGCCGTTTGTGATTTGCCCTATCGACTTCGACTGATACTCTGCGGCGGCGGATATATCGCCTATCATCTGCTTTGTACGCCCGAATATCTCCACCACAGACTCCATCGACTCCGCGTTCTTCTTAGCGATCTCAGAACCCTCCGACACTGCCGATACAGCCGCTGTGATAAGCTGCGATGTCGTGCGGACTGCTTCTGCGGATTTTGCGGCAAGATTTCTGACCTCGTCCGCAACCACTGCGAAGCCCTTCCCTGCTTCTCCTGCTCTTGCCGCTTCTATTGCGGCATTGAGAGCAAGAATGTTTGTCTGGAATGCGATATCGTCTATCGTCTTGTTTATACGCTCGATCTCTCCGGATTGTGCGGATATATTCTCCATTGCGGACATCATCTGACCCATGTACCTGTGCTGTTCGTCCAGCACCGCCGAGCCGTTGTCAGCAAGCTCCAGCGCGCCGAGGGACTTATTCGCAGTTTCGTTTACCTTAGCGGATATCTCGTTCAGCGAAGCGGAAAGCTGCTCTATCGCCGCCGCCTGACGCACAGTTCCCGCCGCCAGGATATCCGATCCCTTTGCGGAAGCCGACGCGTCGGAATTTACATTGTCGGAGGTAATGTTGATCTTCGAGATGATGTCCTTCATCTGCGCAGAGATCAGCTCTACCGAACGGTTAAGCTCAATGAAATCGCCGCTGTATACCGCCTCGGTGCGTTCTGTGAAGTTACCGTCAGCCATTGCCCCCAGCACACGCGACAGATCCTCTATGTACCCATGCAGCGTGTCGCGCATACTCTCCACCTGCGAAAGCAGTTCGCCGACCTCGTCTTTTCCGTGCTTGACGTCGGTTATGCGGCAGCTAAGGTTACCCTTGTTCATTTCCTTTGCCATTTCCCCGATATTAACGACCGGGACGAGTATCCTGCGCCTGATGATCTTTATGCATACGAAAACCGCAGCGGCAGTGATGACAACAGTCAGTGATATCCCCACAACGCACATCACAAGCATTTTCCGGTCAAGCATACCGTCGATAACGCCTGTGTCGTAACCGCCGAAATATGCGCCGATTATATTGCCGCGACAATCTGTCATAGGCTCATAACACACTACATAATTGCTGCCGCCTATCACCGTTCTGCCTACATAGGTCTGCCCCGACCTCAACACACGCTCGGCTATCTCTGCGGACATCTCCGAGCCCTCAATACGGTTTCCGTCATCGCCGACAATGGTGGTAGCATACCTTATATTGTCCTTAAAAACCGTGAACTGACCGCCTGTTTTTTCACGGATCGGGTCAAGATAATCGTAGGCGCGCAGGTCATATCCAACTATGAACGAACCCGCTCCCTCGATCCTTGTCAGATAGCAGTAGTACATTCTCTCGCCGTCGGAGTTAAGCCCGTCGCTCACGGAAGAAAGACCGGCATTCCGCGGGAAATCGTCCGTCGCATAGAACTGCGTACCGTCCTCGCCGTAAAATGCCGCGAAAGAGCTCTCGTCCGAGGAATATGCACTGTATATCTTGTCCGCCGCCTCGCTGTCCCCGGATCTCAGAGCCTCCGCAAGCGACGCGTCTGAGCTTATGACGTTTTGAAGATACTGCGCTTCGATATCAAGCGCAGACAGATCGCTTTTCATAATTTTGACAAACGAGCCTGCTTCTTCCTGCAAAATGCCCTCGGTCATAGTGCTGAGCGAGCGCTGCGCGCTAACGATCAGAAAAAATGTAATTATCACCGCTGTAGACAGGATAACAGCTAAAATACTCTTACCGATCTTGGACATAATATGCGCCTTCTTTCTTTGTCCGTTCAAACCTGCGAAGAGCTGTTTGCGGCCCATATATGCAGGATTTTTGCTTCCTACATTCATTTTACAACTTTTTTGTATGACGGTCAAGCGCTATTTTCGATCTGCTGCGGCTTAACGACCATATTTGTCAAAATACAACACCGCATATTCATTTGTTTTATGCGTATTGTGCATAATCACCATATAAAAAAACCATATCGGAAAATCCCTGCTCTTTTCCAAATTCCCGCCGTTCTTTTAATTTATCTGTCAACATAGATTATACGAAAATACGCTTTCAGATTTTAGGCAACACCGCATAATTCATCGATAAACACGCCCACCACATGAAACAAGCAGTA
>JBJESC010000058.1:0-5082 GCA_051882615.1 Oscillospiraceae bacterium | reverse complement strand
GGTGAAGATGATATACATAGACCCGCCCTACAACACGGGCAACGACTTTGTGTACAACGACGATTTTGCGGAGAGCGCAGAGGAATACCTCGACAGAAGCGGACAGTATGACGAGGAGGGCAACCGCCTTGTTCAGAACACCGAAAGCAACGGCAGATTCCACACCGACTGGCTGAATATGATTTATCCGAGGTTGAAGCTGGCTAAGTCGCTGCTGGCTGAGGACGGGGTTATTTTTATTTCTATTGATGAAAATGAAATAGAAAATCTCAAAAAGGTATGCAATGATATATTTGGTGAAGCCAATTCGTTGGGCACTTTTATTTGGAGAAAAAAAGACGGTGGCGGACAAGCAAAAGAAGCTTTTGTAATCGAACATGAATACATTGTAGTGTATAGAAAAAGCTCAAATTTTGTCTGGATTGATAAAATGGAAGCTAGAGATTTGGGCGAGTACAATAAAGTTGACGAGAAAGGTAGATATAAGGTAACTAAGCTGGCTAAATGGGGAAACACTGCCAGACGAGAAGATAGACCGTCTATGTATTTTCCTATAACAGCTCCCGATGGAACAGATGTTTTCCCCATTGCACCCGATGGCTCGGAAGGAAGATGGCGAGTTGGTGTACCCAAAATGAAAGAGATAATAAGCAATGAGTTAGTTCATTGGGAAAAGAAAAATAATCAATGGATTCCTTATGAAAAAGAATACTTTGATAATCAAACAAAAACCATTAAAGAACGTAGCATATTATATAATATTGCAAATACTGGCGACGGGTCGAATGTTTTGACTAGTTTGTTTGGAAAAAAGGATACTTTTGAAAATCCTAAACCCATAGAAATAATTAAATTGTTTTTGCAAAGCACAACCAAAGCTAATGATATTATCCTCGACTTCTTCTCCGGCTCAGCCACCACCGCCCATGCCATTATGCAACTAAATTCGGAAGAAATTTCCAATCACACACACACACACACACACACACACACACACACACACACACACACACACACACCGCTGGAAAATTCTTCTATTCCTGCCGTTGGGCGGCGTAAATTCATCATGGTACAGCTCCCCGAGCCGTGCGACGAGAAAAGCGAAGCATACAAGGCAGGCTATAAGAATATATGCGAGATAGGCAAGGAGCGAATCCGCCGCGCCGCAAAGAAGATAGCCGAGGAACACCCCGAAGCGAAGTTTGACGGCGGTTTCCGCGTGCTGAAACTCGACACCTCCAATATGCAGGAGGTCTACTACACCCCCGCCGAGTTCACACAGGCGACCCTTGACGGACTTGAAAGCAACATCAAGCCCGACAGAACGCCCATGGACTTGCTGTTTCAGGTTATGCTTGACCTCGGCGTGCTGCTTTCAAGCAAAATCGAGGAAACGACTATCTGCGGCAAGACCGTGTTCAATGTTGAGGACAACTACCTTATCGCCTGCTTTGACGAGAACATCACCGACGAGGTGATAACCGCAATCGCCAAGCAGAAGCCCTACTATTTCGTAATGCGCGACAGCTCCATGGCAGACGACAGCGTCGCCACTAACTTTGAGCAGATTTTCGCAACATACAGCCCCGATACGGTAAGGAAGGTGCTGTGATGAAATTCAGTTTTAAGATACAGCAGTATCAGACCGAGGCTGTTGAGGCGGTCGTGAACGTGTTCCGCGGGCAGGGGCTGCACAATAACACCGTTTATAAGCGCGATTTGGGTTCGCTTGAAGATACGCGCGAGGAGTCGCAGTATACGCTGTTTGAGAAAAGCGCCGATTATGAGGACGACGATATTTACAGCGAAACCGGTTTTAAGAACGAGAACGTGCAGCTTTCCGACGAACAGCTGCTGAACAATATCCACAAACAGCAGAACGCGAACAACATCAAGCTCTCCCCTGCTCTCGTCAAGGGCATGGGCAGGTGCAGCCTTGATATCGAAATGGAAACCGGCACGGGCAAGACCTACGTCTACATCAAGACCATGTTTGAGCTGAATAAGCAGTACGGCTGGAGCAAGTTCATTGTCGTTGTGCCGAGTATCGCTATCCGCGAGGGCGTTAAGAAGTCCTTTGAGATAACCGCCGACCATTTTATGGAGCATTACGGCAAGCGCGCGAGGTTCTTTATCTACAACAGCGGCAATCTCAATCAGCTTGACAGCTTTTCCTCAAACAGCGGCATAAATGTCATGATAATCAACACGCAGGCGTTCGCGGCTTCCCTGAAAGAGGGCGGCAGGAGCAAGGAATCGCGTATAATCTATGACAAGCGCGACGAGTTCGGCTCCCGCCGACCGATTGACGTTATCAAGGCAAACCGCCCGATAATCATTCTTGACGAGCCACAGAAAATGGGCGGCGAGGTTACGCAGAAAGCGCTGAAAAACTTCAACCCTTTGTTTTGCCTGAATTACTCCGCGACCCATGCAAAGCAGCACAACCTTGTGTATGTGCTTGACGCACTGGACGCTTACAACAAGCGGCTTGTAAAGAAAATCGAGGTCAAGGGCTTTGAGGTGAAGAATTTACGCGGCACGGACAGCTATCTGTTTCTTGAAAGCATTGTCATCTCCCCGAAAAAGCCGCCTATGGCGCGAATTGAACTTGAAGTTAAACTAAAGAACGGCGGAATAAAGCGAGAGATACACAAAATTGAGGTCAGCAGCGACCTGTTCTATATCTCGCATGAATTGGAGCAGTACAAGGGCTACACCGTGCAGAATATCGACCCCGTGAGCGGCACGGTGACTTTCACCAACGGCGAGATTATTCAAACAAACCAAGTCACGGGCGACGTTTCCGAAAAGGATATGCGCCGCATTCAGATACGCGAAACTATCCTCTCCCACTTTGAGAAGGAAGAAAAGCTGTTCAACATGGGCATTAAAACGCTGTCGCTGTTCTTTATTGACGAGGTGGCAAAGTACCGCTGCTATGATGAAAACGGTGACGAGGTACTCGGCGAGTACGGCGTTATTTTCGAGGAAGAATACCTTAGCATTCTGAACGATTATCTGACCTTTGAGGACACGCCATATCAGCAATATTTGAAATCCACCTGCTCCGACCCGAAAGCGGTTCACAAGGGCTATTTCAGCATTGACAAGAAAACGGGCAGGAGCGTTGACAGCGAGCTTAAACGCGGCAGCGAGTTCTCGGACGATATTTCCGCATACGACCTTATTCTGAAGAACAAGGAGCGGCTGCTGAGCTTTGAGGAGCCGACGCGGTTTATATTCTCACACTCCGCTCTGCGCGAGGGTTGGGACAATCCGAACGTTTTCCAGATATGCACGCTGAAGCACTCCGACAGCAACACCGCCAAGCGGCAGGAAGTAGGGCGCGGTTTGCGCCTTTGCGTAAATCAGCAGGGCAGCCGAATGGACGCGCAGACCCTCGGCGAGAGCGTTCACGACGTGAATATGCTGACCGTTATCGCTTCGGAGAGCTACAAGACCTTCGTTGCGGATTTGCAGTCGGATATAAAAAGCGTGCTCTACGACCGCCCGACAAAGGCGACCGAGAGTTATTTCAAGGGCAAGTGCGTTGTTGTCGGCGGCGAACAGCTTACAATTGACGACAAGCAGGCGCACAGCATTTACAGATACCTGCTGAAAAACGACTACATTGACGACAACGACAAGGTAACTGACGCATACCGCGTCGACCTTGAAAATCACTGCCTTGCGCCGCTTCCCGATGAAATCAAGGACATGACAGAGGGCATTCACAAGCTGATCCAGAGCGTATTCAACCCGAGCGTACTTGACGAGATGATTGCGGACGGCTCCAAGACAAAAATCAAGGACAACCCGCTGAATGACAACTTCTTCAAAAAGGAGTTTCAGACGCTTTGGGGTTACATCAATCACCGCTACGCTTACACTGTTAAATTTGACAGCAGCGAGCTTATTGCAAAGTCGATTGCTCACATCAACGACAAGCTGTTTGTGTCCGAATTGCAGTACACTGCGACAACAGGCAGGCAGAAATCGGAGATAGACGAGCATGAAATAGGCAGGGGCGATTCTTTTGGCGGCGAAAAGACCCGCACGCAAACGCTGAAGCACGCAGAAACCGGCAAAATAAAATACGACCTTGTAGGCAAAATCGCCGAGGGCACTACCCTCACCCGAAAGACGGTTGTGGCAATACTAAAGGGTATAAAGCTTGACAAGCTGTATATGTTCAGAAATAACCCCGAGGAGTTTATCAGCAAGATAATAAAGCTGATAAACGAGCAGAAAGCGACCATGATCGTAGAGCATATCACCTATACCCAAAGCTCCGAAAAGCCTTACGACAAAGAAATATTCACCGTTAGCAAGGGTTCCGGGGATTTCGGCGCGGCGTTCCATGCAACAAAGGCGGTGCAGGATTATGTTTTCACTGACGGAACTGCCGAGCAGAGCGTTGAGCGGCGGTTCGTGAAAGAGCTTGACGGCGCGGACGAGGTGTGCGTATATGCGAAGCTGCCAAAGGGCTTTGCGATCCCGACACCCGTTGGCAATTACTCCCCCGACTGGGCAATAGCGTTCCACGAGGGCACGGTAAAGCACATTTTCTTTATTGCGGAAACAAAAGGCACGATGGATTCCCTTGACATAAGACCTATCGAGAAAGCCAAGATATCCTGCGCAAGAAAGCTGTTTAACGAGATTTCCACCGACAATGTAGTGTATCATGACGTGGACAGTTATCAGAGCCTACTCAACATAATGACCTCGGACGAGTTTGACAAGAAGCGTTCGTAAATCGCACCTTTCCCGTACATAGATTTCCGAACGAGTTTCCAAACGAAAATCCCCCCGAAATCTGCGAAGTGCCCCCTGTCAAGTAGACAGCTGAAAAACAAAAAGAATTTTGAGTTTGTGCAAATCCACCCTGCTGCGCAGCAGGGTGGATTTTTCACGCCGCCGAGTGGTATTCCATAGGCGTCATACATTTCAGTTTTAACCGGTAACGTTTGGTGTTGTAAAACCGGATGTAATCCTCAATGGCAATTGTAAGTTCCTCTTCAATTGAAATCCTCTGTCGCTGTGAAACAACGGATGAGCAGTCGGATTATTGGCAAC
>JBJESC010000057.1:0-22991 GCA_051882615.1 Oscillospiraceae bacterium | reverse complement strand
GTACCAAATCACATCTCAGCAAAAATCCAAACAATAATACAGGAGGAATGATATGTTTACAATGCGCCTTCGTGGCGGTGCACCGATTTATGAACAACTGGGAAACCGAATAACGGAGCTTATTCTCAGCGGAGAAATGGCAGAAGGCGAAAAGCTCCCCGCAGTCCGCGAGATTGCAACCCAGCTCTCCATAAACCCCAACACCGTCCAGAAAACCTACGCCGAGCTGGAGCGGCAGGGCTTGATTTACTCGCTCCCCGCCAAAGGAAGCTATGTTGCCGAGCGGAGCAGCTACATCAAGAACATAACCGAGAAAGCGGCTGAGGATTTCGCAGAAGCGGTTCAGACCGCGTTCTCTCGCGGACTCTCCGAAAGCGACCTCTCAGACATCATCAAGAAAACCCAACAGGAGGTGAGTGACAAGTGAAAACTAGTTTTTTCAAAGAATACTTTCGTCTCAGACTGAAAGAACTTCGCGGATTTTTTATAGCAAGCTGTGTTCTTAACCTGTTATGCGGACCGCTGCAGGTAACAACCATTTCTTTGGTGCTGTGGGCAGACAAAGGAAACATCCCGTTCTTTAACGGCTACGGCTCCCTTGCAGCGATTGTGCTGCCGCTCTATCTTCTCTTTTTCACTATGCCCGCGCTTCTGCTGATGGGAATAATAATCCCGATTACATCGCGCAAAATGCTTAACCGCAGAGCCTACGTTGACACGCTGGGTGCGCTTCCGCTAACGTTTAAGCAGCGCTATTGGGGGGATTTACTCGCGGAATATACCGCCTACCTTGCTCCCGCTGTTCCGAGCATACTGTATACCATTGTAATGATGAATGCAGTTATACCAAATCTGACGCAAGAGGAGGGAACGGGCGAGATTATTGCTTGTGTTACCTCTCTTGCAATAACGCTTTTCCTGTCATACGTTGCGGCGATTGCTCTATCCAACTTTATGGCGCAGTGCTGCGGCAAGATTTCTTCGGGATTGTTCTATTCGCTTGCGACAGGCGTTTTTCTGCCCGTTATTGTGATGTGCTTCACCGTTATAGCGGCTGAAAACGCAATCGGAGTTGACGCAACGGATACTGCGATAAACGCAGGCTCGGCAGTTCCTCCGTTCGGAGTTCTGTTTAGTCTGTTTATGATTTTTGGCGTTTTAGGTGTATCATCAGGCTTCTCAGCAGCTTCATTTGCTTCATTTATTGCAATTCCCCTGATAATCGCTGCTTTTATCGTAGGAGGATACTTTGTTGGTAAGAAGCGCAAGGCGGAGCTTGTAGGTCAGAAATTCTTATTTGATGCGGCGGCAAGCGCTATCTCAATTATTATCGCGGCTTCGGTGCTGGGAGTTTTTCTTGCGAACGTTTACGGCTATTCACTCGCAAAAGGAATTGTCATCGCGCTTATTGTGACATTCGTTATATTTGCGGGATTTGAAGTTCTCCACAGAGGAAAAGCCATTAAGCTTGTGCAGTCGCTTGTGAAATATGTCTGCGTATGCGCAGTAGGACTTGGCTTTTTCGCAATCGCGCGATACACTCACGGGTTCGGTGTGGAAAACCGCATTCCGAGCGCGAACGAAGTACGCGAGGTTTCGGTGAAAATGGGTCTTTTCTACGGTACCGAATTCAACTTCAACAACGAAATGGCGGTTGAAGTTGTCACTCGTGAACACAAGCAGCTGCTTAAACTCAAAAACGCCCTCAGCACGGGAAACTACTTCACCATTTCCTACAAGCTCAAAAACGGCGATGAACTGAAGCGAATGTACACAACGGTTGACAAGGGCGCTTTCACCACATTTGCAAAGAACATTTCCAATCTCCCGCAGACAGGAAACAGCCGAATGACCGTTCTCAGCGACAAGTCTGTAGATTTGAGTTTCGTTATGACTATTTCTTCTCATGAGGAAAACGAATATTACAAGGAACAGGAATTCCTTGTCAAGCCCGAAAAGTGCGACGAACTGCGCGAAATTCTTATGAACGAAATTTTAATCCATTGTTATGACGAATCAAACAGCATTTATTGCGACCTGTCCGCACAAAACAACTCAAATGGAGAAAGGTACTATTTCCCTGTTAACAAGACCTATTCAAACACCATTGAATTCCTAGAAAACCCCGATAACCTCACGGAATACGTCACCGGCTCGTTCAACTCTACGGACAACTACAATATTTCTCTGGACTATTTGGGAAACGACTCTTCCCTCTCCTTCGGAGAAGATACGGGCTATTACGTTCCCGAGGAGCTTTTCGCACTCTTCACCGAAAAGGAAGCAGACACAGAATATTCCAAGATTATCACAATACAGCACAATTACAAATCACTGTATATCAGAAAATCGGACGAAAAGCGTGCGATAGAGCTGTTCTTCCAAGCTATCCAAAATCGTGATTTCATCAGATACGAGACTTACTACTATGACGACAAGGAGTTATACTATGATTGAAATAAAAAATCTTACCAAGAAGTTCGACAACTTCGCTGCGGTTGACGGGCTTTCAATGACAATCAAGAAAGGCTCTGCTTATGGGCTTTTGGGCTGCAACGGCGCGGGAAAATCCACGCTTCTGCGGCTGATGACAGGCGTTTACAAGCAGGACAGCGGCGATATTCTCATTGAGGGACAGCCCGTATACGACAACGTTTCCGTAAAGCAGCGGCTTCTGTTCGTCAGCGATGAAACCTCGCAGTTTGCGGGAATGTCGCTCTCCCAGATGAAGAGCTTCTACAAGACGTTCTACCCCACATTCTCAGACGAGCTTTTCGACAAGCTCCACGCAATGACGGGGCTTCCGCTCAAAAAGAAAACCGCCTCATTCTCCAAGGGAATGAAGCGTCAGGCGGCGGTAATCTGCGCGATAGCCGCTCGTCCCGAATACCTGTTCCTCGACGAAGCGTTTGATGGACTTGACCCCGCAATGCGTATAGTAGTCAAGAAAATGATGATTGACGCGATGGCGGACAGCGAAATGACCGTTGTTATCTCCTCGCACAACCTGAAGGAAATCGAGGAATTCTGCGACACGGCGGGACTGCTTCACAACGGCAAAATGGTATTCACCAAGGAGCTCTCCGAGCTGAAAGGTGAAATCCACAAAATTCAGGCGTCCTTTGACCGCGAGGTAACAAAGGAGGACTTCCCCACCCTCGACATTCTCACTATCAATCATGCAATGGGACTTACCTATATCATCGCAAAGGGAAACGCAGACGAAAACCTCAGAGCGGTTGAAGCAATGAACCCGTCCTTCTGCGACCTTATCCCTCTCTCGCTTGAAGAAATATTCATACACGAAACGGAGGCGTTAGGCTATGACCGAAACAATATCGACTGCTGACAACTCCCGCAGACCTCATAATGGGTTCTTCAAAAAATACCTCTTCTTTAACCTCACGGCAAACAAGGTCTACCTGCTTGCAAGCCTGATACTCTCCGTTATGGCGGCGTTGGTTTTCGTCATAATTTCAATTCTTTCGGTTACCGTGTTCAATTCGGCGTTCCGCGAAACGCAGGGCTTTATTAATTTCTTCTCGATAGCTTCAATATTCGGACTGTATTTAGTATCCATAACAAGCGGAATAAGATGCTTTCAATCCCTCACCCGCAGCAACAAGACGGACACTCTGATGTGCTTGCCGCTGACTCATGCAGAGCGGTTCTGGGGAGATTTCCTCACGGGTTATATCACAAGTGCCGCTCCGATTATCCCGTGCGGAATTCTCGGTATTGTTGTTGCCGCTATCGCACCCAAAGACACCGGCGCTCTGAAATTCGTGCTTGTATATGAAGCGACACTGTTTTTTGTGATGACGTTCGCGTATCTGCTCTCCGTGCTTGCAGCTTCTGTATGTGGAAACCGCGGCGGAGGAATAGTAACTGCGGTTCTGCTTGGGGTGATTTCGGGATTGCTTTTCCCGTGCTGGGTAGGATTTGTTCAATTCAACATCATAGGTTTTTCAACCGATGTCAGCGCAACCATGCTTAATCTTGCGGAGTATATTCCCTCACCCGCGCTATTCGCTGACCTGACGGATATTTTCAGCATTTTTTCATTCGATTTTCCGAGGATTACAGAAAGTCTGAGCACCCAGCAGCTCGCAATAGAAAACCCGCTTAACGTATGCGTTTACATTCTGCTCTGCGCGGGAGTTACAGCGCTTGCCTTCTTCATCTCAAAGTACCGTCAATGCGAGCGGACGGGAGAAACATTCGCGGCAAAGCACAGCGCGGTTGTTACCATAATACTCACGGCTGTTACCGCAATGGGATTATGCTTAATATCCTTTGCACACCGCAATTATATTGTATTTGCTTTATTAGCGTCATTTCTGGTGCTTGTGTGCGTTTTTGTTGCGGCGGAGCTTATTCTGAGGCTTGGCACTAAGAAGCTGGGAAGGCGGATAGTTATATATGCGGCAGCGACTTGCGCGGCGTTGGGATTTGCATTTCTTGCAAGCGCCGCACGCGGTTTCGGAATGACATATTACATTCCGAGCGCAGACAATATCGTCAGCGCAGAAGTGGTTGACAAACCCATAAAATCGAGCTTGCCCAGGACGTATCACTTCGATACCCGGGAGGATATTGAGCAGCTCCGTACCAATCACATACAACTGCTTAAGAGCGAAAGCGCCAACCTACAATCACAAAACAGGCTGACAATAACCTACACTCTAAAGAACGGCTCGAAGTTCACAAGATCCTACGGTGCTATTGACATTTCCGGCAAGAAATCCGATTATGAAAGAGTGTTGCAGTCTCTTGAAAAGCTGCCCTCAACGCTCAGCAGCTATCCCGCGCAGTATGCCGCTCTGCTTGACGCAAGGAAAGCCGACAGTATCACGGTTACTCTCGGCGGCATATTAGAAACTATTCAAATAAAGCCCGATAAGGAATCGAAGTTTATCGCAATTTTAAAGAGTGATATTGAAAACTGTTACCGCCCAGACGCTTTACCGATAGGTCAAGCATATCTTGTCAATTCCTATACGTTTGACATTCTCGAAACCTATAAGAACACAATCGCGTTTCTGTCGGACAGCAGCAACATCGAAACAAACGAATCCCTCGAAGCGGTATACACAATCTACCTCATCGGCGGCGACTGTCGTATTGAGTTTTCGGTTTTGAATAACGAGTTGGATTTACCCGCCGTTAAGGAGCTTGAAGGGCTGATGAAATCCTTTAACCCCTACGATTATGATACGCTCTATTCTAAAGAGGTTCAGAACTCGGTGATGGTCGTATCACCTGATTTTTACAGGCACTACATTCCAAATGAAAATATACCAAAAGTCATAGCTCTCATCTCACAAATCGCTTCACAACGCGTCTAAACGGAAATCCCCTCCGCACGGAGGGGATTTTTGTTTTGGTCAAGTGCTTTTAAACAATCTTCCCTGAAAAGTGTCCAGCTCTGCCATACGCTTGTCAATGCCGCCCAGCACTGCGATTTTGTCCTTACTCCACATCGGCGCTTCAAGCAGCGACCTGTCGCCGTCGCCCGTCACGCGCTCGATTACCGTTTCGGGCGGGAGCAACTCCAGCTGCTTCACCACTATGTCGATGTACTCGTCGCGTGTGAGCGGGGTGTATTCGCCTCTCGCGTACAATTCCGACATTGCCGTGCCTTTCAGGACGTGCAGGGAGTGGATTTTAACTCCGTCGGGGCGGAGTTTCCCCACAACCCGCGCAGTTTCAAGCATCATATCCTCGGTTTCCTCGGGAAGTCCGTCAATAATGTGAACGCAGACGCGCAGATTGTACCGTTTAAGCAGCCGATAACAACGCAGAAATCCCTCAAACGTATCCCCTCGGTTGATAAGCCGCGCCGTCTTATCGTGAATAGTCTGCAATCCCAACTCCACGGTTATGGGAAGCGCAGAGCCCGCCAGAACAGCTGCTTTCTCCTCGTCCACACAGTCGGGACGGGTAGCCACCGACACGGCAAACGCACCGCACTGTTCCGCTTTTCTCAGCATTTCCGAGAGATATTCCGACTTGCAGAACGTGTTCGTCCGAATTCCGTAGTACATCAGAATTTTTGCGTTCGGGTATTTCGCGTGAATACGCCGTTTCTCCGCGCTGAACTGCTCCTCAATAGTGCGATTGTCAACGGGAATTTCAGCGCAGAACGAGCACCTCCCGTGCGGACACGATAACCCCGCGTCCACCGTTGCCTTGAACACTCGGCAGCCGTACTCGTGCTGATTATGATAGTACAGAGTATGGTAACGCTTGTTATCATCGGAAAATCTGAATTTACTTGTCACCGCTGTTCTCCCCGCCGCTTGCCATTGCGTAAATAACGGTTTTCATTACGTCAAGCACAGGCTCGTTTTTCTCAACCTTGACGAGCATTCTCGGCTTGCCCACCGTTTCCAGACGCATACGCTTTCCAAGCGCCTTAGTCACCGCTGCGAGCTTATTCATATCAAACTTGTTGATGAAGAATACCAGCTCGTCCCTCACCTGTGATATTTCCGAGATGTTCTCAGCCGCCATATTACGCAGCTTCGCAACGTCAATTAGTCCCAGAATAGGCGCGGGCGGCTCTCCGTAGCGGTCGATGAGTTCGTCCGTAATGTCGAGCGCGTCCTCGTCCGTCACAATACGCGCAATCTTACGGTAGCAGTCCACGCGCTGCGCCTGATTGGAGATATAGTCCTCGGGAATATATGCGTTAATCCGCACATCGACAAGGCATTCGTCCTTATGGACGTTCTTCTCGCCCTTTTCCTCGCGTACCGCTTCGTCCAGCAGCTGCAAGTACATATCGTATCCGACATTCGCCAGATGTCCGCTCTGCGAAGAGCCGAGAATATTACCCGCGCCGCGGATTTCAAGGTCGCGGAGCGCAATTCTGAAGCCGCTTCCGAACTGCGTAAACTCGCGGATTGCGTCAAGTCTGCGCTGCGAAACCTCGGAGAGCACCTTCCCCGGCTTGAACGTGAAATACGCAAACGCGCGCTTGTTGGTTCTGCCAACGCGTCCGCGCAGCTGATGGAGCTGAGCAAGCCCCATATAGTCGGCGTCCTCAATAATCAGCGTATTCACGTTCGGAACATCAATTCCCGTTTCGATAATTGTGGTGCAGACGAGGACGTCAAGCTCCCCGTCCAGAAGCTCTCTCCACACTTCAAGGAGCTGATTTTCCTCCATTCTGCCGTGCGCTACACCGATTTTCAAATCGGGAATAAGCTGCCGCAGCTTATCCGCAACGCTGTAAATCGAATCAATACGGTTATGGATATAGTACACCTGTCCGTTTCGGCGAAGCTCCTTCTGAATAGCCTGTGCAATTACACCCCAATCGTGCTCGATAACGTAGGTGGAAACCGCCTGTCTGTCCTGTGGCGGCTCGTCAAGGATACTCATATCGCGTATTCCGCTCATCGCCATATTGAGCGTTCTGGGGATAGGGGTAGCCGAAAGCGACAGTATATCCACTCCCGCAAAGCTCTCCTTGAATTTATCCTTATGCGCAACGCCGAAGCGCTGCTCCTCATCAATGATTACCAGCCCCAAATCCTTAAACTTTACATCATTCTGGATAATCCTGTGAGTTCCGATAACCATATCTATTCTGCCCGAGGCAAGTCCTTTCAGGATTTCTTTCTTCTCGGAGGTGCTCTTGTAGCGCGAGAGGAGCGCAATGTTTATCGGAAACGCTTCCATTCGTGCGGTAGCCGTCTGGTAATGCTGCCACGCAAGAACCGTTGTGGGAGCAAGCAGGACACACTGCTTTCCCGCCTCCACACACTTGAACGCAGCACGAAGCGCAACCTCGGTTTTTCCGAAGCCGACATCTCCGCATAACAGACGTTCCATAGGGTGGTCGCGCATCATATCCTGCTTGATTTCGTCTATGCAGCGAAGCTGAGCGCCCGTTTCGACATACGCGAAATGCTGCTCAAAGTCCTCCTGCATAGCGTCGTCCTCAGGGAACGCAAATCCCGGAGAGCGCATTCTCTTCTCATACAACTCGATAAGCTCAGCAGCCATCTCCTTTGCGGCAGCCTTTGCCTTAGCCTTGGAGTTGTTCCACTGGTTGCTGCCGATTTTGTTAAGCTTAACCGTTGCGGGGTCGCCCGAGCCGATATAGCGCGACACCAAATCCAGCTGCGTTACGGGGATATTCACCACATCTCCGCCCGCGTATTTTATGCTGATATAGTCCTTTAAAACTCCGCCCGCTTCAATCTTTTGAACTCCGCCGAATATGCCTATTCCGTAGGAAGCGTGAACCACAAGGTCACCTATTGCAATATCCTCCAGCGAGCGAATTTGCTCGTTCTTCTTGAGCTTCGGGGCTTTTCTGCGCTCTGCGTGAACCGAGGTGTGCGTGAACACGCAAAGTCCCGCTTCCTCATACGAAAATCCCGCCGATAGAGTACCGCTTGTGACTATAACCTTACCCCCGACAAACTGCGAGGGATTTTCGGAATACTCCGCGCCAAATCCGTCCTCAAGCAGGTCAAACGCGAGGTTCTTTGCGCCCTTTGCCGTTCCCGCAAAGATAAAGCAGCACATCTTCCTGTCGAGATAGCTGCGCAGCTCCTCTTCAAGCAGCTTGTATTCGCCGCTCCACGGAGCGTTCTGGATTGCGCCCTTGGCGCTTACGGATAATCCAAGCTCCAACCCTCCGCCGCGGATAAACGAATCGAAATAAACGCTTGCGCTCCCGATAAGTCTGTCGTAAAGCTCCGACTTCGTGAGCATAAACCGCTCCAGACCCTTGCAGACTTTCGCTTCGTCCGTGAGTATTTTCAAATCCTCAATGTGCTGAGCCGCAGCAACACGGTATGTTTCCTTGACTGCGGTATTCTCGCATACAAAGACATATCCGTCCTCCGCAATATAATCGAAAGCGGTTGCCTCTTCATCATAGCAGAGCGGGAAAAACCTGTCGGAGCTGTAAAGCGCAACGCCGTCGCGGAGCTTCTGAGCGTCCGAGCGCAGCCTGTCGCGCACCTTTTCTGCATTCTTTGAGCGGAGCTTTGAAGCAAGCGCTTCAATTTTTCCGCACAGCTCCTCCGTATTAAACAGCGTTTCCCGTGCCGGAGAAATTGAGATTTTCTCCAGAGTATTTGTTCTTCGCTGAGTTTCAATATCGAACTCGGAAATACTGTCTATGGTGTCCCCCCACAGCTCTACACGGAATGGAGCAGCGCTGCTCGGCGGGAAAATATCCACAATTCCGCCGCGAACCGAGAACTGTCCCGCACCCTCGACCATTTCCGAACGCGCATAGCCTGCCGCAAGCATCGCTTCAGCGAGCGCTTCAAGCGATACCTCGCCGCCCTCTTCCAGAGTAACGGTGCGGCGCTTCAGTTCAGCTTTCGGAACGGTAAACTGCGCTGCGGCAGTCGGAGAGCAGATTACCGCCTTGCAGGTGCAGTCCGCAAGCGCATTGAGCGTAAAGATACGCTTATGCTCGTACTCACGAGAAACCGCCTCTGCGTCCGCAAGAACGAACTCCTTTTCGGGAAGCAGCAGCGCCACATTATCCCCCAGCATTGCGTTGATGTCGAGCACCAGCTTCTGAGCCTCGCCCTCGTTCTCCGCTATTACAAGCGACGGAGCGGAATGCTCGGCAATAAGCGCCGCGATAAAATGCGCCTTGTGTATATGCGAAACGCCCGTTACAAGAGCGGGCAGGGTGTTCTTCTTTTCGCCGAGATACTTTTCCAGCCGCACAAAATCAGCGTTCTTCCGCGCGGCATTAACAAAAAAATCCATATAAGTCTCCCTGTTCAGGAATTGAACTTGTTCATTGCCATATCTGTCTTGCCGTCAACCATCAGCTCCAAGGCGCTTACAGCATTCCCGAAAGCCTTTTCGAGTGCTTCGCCGTCCTCTTTCTTGAAGTGACCAAGTACCCAATCCGCGAGATTGTAGTCGGGGTGAGGCTTTGCACCTACTCCCATCTTAATGCGCGGGAACATATCGCTCCCCGAAAGGTATATGATGTTCTTAATTCCGTTATGACCGCCATCGCTTCCCTTACGGCGGATACGGAGCTTTCCCGGCTCCAGCGAGATGTCGTCATATACGATAATCGTGCGCTCGGGCGGAATTTTGTAAAACTGCATTGCCTCGGTTACCGCCTCGCCGCTCTTGTTCATATAAGTTGTGGGCTTCATAATAAGGCACCGCTTTCCCGAAACCACGGCGTCGCAGGTAAGCGACTTGAATTTCAGCTTCTTGCAGTTTACCCCCAGCTTTTCGCAAAGCGTATCAATAGTCATAAAGCCGATATTGTGGCGGGTGCTTTCGTATTCCGTGCCGGGGTTTCCCAGTCCGCAGATGATATATTCCACCGCGCCCGCAGGCTCGTTCCTTTCGCTTTCCAGCTTCTTAAAAATGTCAAATACAGACATATTGTCTCCTTTAATAGTATTTTTATTTCTTTAATCAAATATTGAACAAACGCGAAATTCCGCCCGCAATTGCTTGCGAGCGGTGAATAATTATTAGGGCAACACCGCATAATTACCGGCTGTCGCCTTTGCCGCACGCTTGCTTGCATCTTTTCCGCCATCTTGCACAAATTTCGTTTGACGGGCGTCAGCCCGCCTGCGCTCAATTTGCACAATCTGACGAAAAATCTGCTAGCGCAATCGCACGACAATAATCATGCGGTATTGCCCTGAGATTTCGCTTTCCGTAGCGCAATATCAGACAATATCGTCAGCGTCAAACGGGTCTCCGCACTCGGGGCAGAACTTGGGAGGACAGGTGGGGTCCTCGGGCTGCCAGCCGCACTTGTCGCACTTGTAGAGCGGAACTCCCGCAGGCTTGGGCTTGCCGCAGTTGGTGCAGAACTTGCCCTGATTATCCGAACCGCACGAGCACTTCCAGCTGCCGCCCTTTTCGGGCTTCTTAGCGCCGCAGCCCATACAGAAATTGCCGTTGTTCATCGTACCGCAGCTGCACTTCCAGCCGTTCGCAGCGGGAGCTGCCTGCTGAGCAGCCTGTTGCTGCTGCATTGCAGCATTCTGAGCCGCCATATTGTAGAGGTTACCCGCATTAATGCCGCCCTGCTGCTGAGCCATATTCATTCCCATAAAGCCCACCATAGCTCCGCCCGCATTGCCCGCAGCGGTCTTCATTGCATCGCCCTGAGCCATAGTAAGGTGAGCCGCAGCCATTCCGGGGTCGCGCATTACAGCGGTTCTCTGGAGGTTTTTAATCATCTCCTGATCCTCAGCGGGAAGAGAAGGAGGATTCATATTGAACGAAGCAATTGTAATTCCGCGGAGCTTGCCCCACTTCTCGGAAAGTTCCTCATTGAGAGCATCGCAGATTGCGCCCGCATAACCCGGCAGAGCGCTGGGACGAACACCCTCGGCTGAGAATTTACCCAGAGCAGGCTGAAGCGCGGTTACGATTTCGGACTTCATTACGCTGTCTATATTTGTCTTTTTAAAGCTGTTTGTGAAGTTTCCGCAAACGTTGGTGTAGAACAGAATGGGATTTGTAATTCTGTATGAATACTGACCGTTGCAGCGCAGCGAAACGTCAATATCAAGACCGATATTTCTGTCAACCACACGAAAAGGAATAGGAGCAGCCGTTCCGTAGAGGTTATTTACAATCTCCTTGGTGTTGATGAAGTAAACTCTCTGGTCAACAGGAGCGGCACCTCCGAACGCGAAACGCTTGCCAATCGACTTGAACGTCTCCATAATAGAATCGCCGAGGTCGCCGTAGAAAATGCTCGGCTCGGAAGAGGAGTCGTAAACGAACTCGCCCGGCTCTGCGCAGACTTCAGCAACCTTGCCGCCGTCCACGATAAGCGCACATTGTCCCTCGTTTACATTGATAATAGAACCGTTGGAGATAATGTTATCGGAGCCCTTTGTATTGGAGCTCTTACCGCCGACTTTCTTTGTTCCGCGAACCGCCAATGTAACGGAGTCCATTGCGTCACAGAAGAAGTAGTCTCTCCAGCTGTCAGCCAACGCACCCTGAAGTGCACCGATACCTGCCTGTAATAATCCCATGGTTGTTACCTCCTAAAAAAATAAAGAAACCTTTAAAGATATTCTACTATATCTTCACTCTGTTGTCAAGTGTTTTATAGTAATATAGGTACATCTTTTGAACGGAATTTTCAAGGAAATAGTAGTGCTTGATATATGCCGCAAGCATAACCAGCAGCAGTAACGCCAGCACCACAAGTCCGACATTCCTGAAAAGCAGACACATCAGCAGACTGAGCAGAAAAAACACCGCAAACGACATAGTAATTATCAGATGTACCAGCCGCTCGTGACTGTAAAACGCAATCCGTTGAAGAAGCTCCGCTTTCATCTCTGCCATTTCCGCTTCGGAATGTGAAACGCTGAAAAAGCGCTCAAGCTCCTCAAGGTACTCCCTAATCTGCTTAGTCATCAAACTCCTCCAGAGCCTTTGCGCTCCGCTCCCAGTCTTCCATTGCCTGTTCCTGAGCCGTTCTCAGCTGCTCTATTTCCTCGGAAAGCTCCATCGCTGCCTCGTAGTCGGCAAGAGCGGACAAAGCCTCTGTTTTCTCGGCAATTTCAGCGTCCAATCGCTCGATTTCAGCTTCCAGACGTGAAACCTTGGTGGTAAGCTTGCGGCGCTCGCTCTCGCGCTCCTTCTGCTGCTTGTAGTCAAGCGCCTGAGGCGATTTCTTCGGCTTTTCCTGTACTGTCGCTTCGGAAACATTGCGCTGTCTTTCAAGATAGTAGTCGTAGTTTCCGAGGTAGCTCTCCGTGCCGTTCTGTGTAAGAGCGTAAACACGGTCGGCAAGCTTGTTAATCAGATAACGGTCGTGCGAGATTACCAGCAGCGTCCCGTCATAGTTTTTAAGTGCGTTCTCCAGAGCTTCACACGAGGAAATATCGAGGTGGTTGGTCGGCTCGTCGAGGAGCAGAAAGTTCGCTCCGGACAGCATCAGCTTCAGCAGCGCAACCCTCGCGCGCTCGCCGCCCGAAAGCTCCGAAATCTTCTTGTAAATATCGTCGCCCTTGAACAGGAAGGACGCCAAGGCGGTGCGAACCTCCGTCTCGGTCATACGCGGATACTCGTCCCACACCTCGTCAAGCGCGGTTTTGGAGTCCGTAAGTCCGCGCTGCGCCTGGTCGAAATATCCCACCTGAACTCTTGTGCCGTACTTGTATTCGCCGCTGTCGGCTTCGTATTGCCCCATAAGTATGCGGAACAGCGAGGTTTTTCCGCAGCCGTTTCCGCCAATCAGGAACACCCGCTCGCCCTTCTTGATGTCGAGATTTACGCCCGAAAACAGGCGTTTTCCGTCAAAGGACAGCGACAGAGAGTTCGCCATAAGGACGTCGTTTCCGCAGCCGTCAGCGCTCTTAAACGCAAACTTAATCGCGTCTGGGGCTTCCTCGGGTTTCTCCAAATCCTCCTCAATACGGTCAATCTGCTTCTGCTTGCTGGCAATTGTGACGTAGTTGTGAGCCTGATTCCAACGCTTCTGCTGGTCGATTATCCCCTCAATGCGGTTTATTTCCTTAACCTTTGCCTCGTACACCTTGCGGCGGCGCTCCATATCCTCGGCTTTCAGTTCAAGGAAGCGCGTATAGTTGCCCTTGTAATCACGGATATGACGGTTTTCAAGCTCCAGAGTTCTCACCGTAACCTTATCGAGGAAATAACGGTCGTGAGAAATTACGATATACGCCCCGCGGTAGTCGGACAGAAATCGCTCCAGCCACTCCACCGACTGAATATCAAGATGGTTTGTCGGCTCGTCAAGCAGAAGCAAATCCGCTTTGGAAAGCAGCAGCTTTGCAAGCTGGAGCTTGCTGCGCTGACCGCCCGAAAGCGCCTCCACGGGAAGCGAAAAGTCGCTCTCCGAAAACCCCAGTCCCGTAAGCGCCGAAGCCGTGCGGCTCTTGTAAGTAAGCCCACCCTCCCGCTCAAAGGTCTCGCGTATTCTCGCCTGACGTTCCAGCGTTTCCGCCGAGGTATCGCCGAAATCTATCTTGTCATGCAGTTCCTCAAGGGTAAGCTCCATCTCTTCCAAATCACGGAAAATAGTGAGAGTCTCGTCATAAAGAGTTCTGGTTGAGTCCTTGCAGGCAAACTGCTCCATAAATCCGATTTTCACGCCGCCCGCAATGTGGACATTGCCGCTGTCGGGGATAAGCTCGCCCTTCAGCAGTCGGAAAAGCGTTGTCTTTCCGCTGCCGTTCACTCCTACAAAGCCTATGCGCTCACCGTCGTACACATCAAACGTTGCGTCCGAGAAGAGCGTTCTGTCAGCAAAAGAGACCGCTACTCCGTCTAAATTAAGCAATAACATAATTATTATTTGTTGAGAATTTTCTTGGGAGAATATTTGGTGTTTACGAGATAATCGTTCTGCTCAACAGAGTAATTCTGGCACATAATATCCATCTTGGAGTCAAATTCATCGCCCTTTAACTTGCGAAGAACGGTGGAACGATAATAGGTCTCCCAATTTTCAAGGTCTGTTACGGGCTTTCTGGTTACAACATACACAGAGGTTGTTCCCTCGTAGTAATATGCCTTTCCGTCAGCGGGAAGTCCGAAGAGGTACTCGGTCAGTTCCTCGGTAAGAACAGATTCTTCCTTGGAGATAAATTCGTCAAATTCCTTTTCGCTCTCCGCTCTTTCAACGGTTACTTCGCTTACAGCCTTCTCCACATACTCTTCCTTGGTCATACCGTCAGAATTTTCAGCTGTATACTCTTCTTCGGCTTCTGTTCTTGCTTTATTCTGAGCTGAGAACAGATAGTAGTCGTACATTACGTCAATCAGGGACTCACCGCTGTTAATGCGGTCGGCGTAAGCCTTGCCCATGTCCTTAACCTCCTGCTTTTCCTCGTCAGTTATCAGAATATCGCCCTTGTAATCAACGTACTGGAAGGAAATGAGATTATATGCCGCATATTCCTCATTAGCCGCTTCAAGGAACTCTTCCTCAGAAACAGCCCACTCTCCGCCCTCGTCATAGTAGTGCAAAAAGAGCTTTTCGTTGAGAGCGTCAACTATTGAAAGCTCCTTGAACGAGTCCTTGCCAATACCCATAGACTCGTAATACTGTCCCCAGTTTTCAAAGCCCAGACCATAATAAGCGATAGTAGTGTCCTCCCACTGCGCGTTGACGGCTTGGGAAATATCGGCAATTTCCTCCTCGGAGAGCGCAATGCCATACTCCTCGCACTGACGCTGAATTCCTACAAAACGCAGGACGCCCTTTCTTGTATCCTCAATAATCCAATCGGAATAGGATTTTCCGTCAATAACCTTAGTGAAAATATCTTCCTCTTCCGAATTGCTAGAAGTATCGGAACTTGTGTCGGTATTCTCGGTTTCAGATTCCTGCTCGTTAATTTTCTGATTTGCAAGGTTGATAGAGGTCTGCTCAAGAGAAAGATACACACCGTTTCTGATTTTCATTCCGTCAACGGTCATAATATATCCGTTATCCATACAGCCCGAAAGCGACGCTGCAAGTACCGCTGCGGCTGCAGCTGCCATTATCTTCTTGATTGTTTTCTTCATATTGTTCCTCCATAATTTCAAGGATTATCATATTCTGAAATCCTATTACTGTCCGTTTTTTGCCGTTATAATATTTCAACAAACTTAACTGCCATAAGAGTGTTTTTCTTATCATACCGGTTGATGGTGTACTCCATAACTTTATCGGGGACGGTTTCAACTCCGAGATTATCGCCCACAGCCGAAATCGACGGCGGCAGGTATTCAACTCTGCACACATAGGTTCCGCCGCCGGTGTCCTTCATCTCCGTAATTCTGGGCGCGTAGCTGAGATAACGCAGGCTGCGCGAACAGATGTAAACGTGGTTTTCCTCATCATACACAAACTTTGCCTCACCATAGCCCACCGTCTGATGAGTAATCGCCGAGCCCGAGCCAAACATCTCCTTGCAGGACACGCCCACATCGTATTCGGGAATTACGTACTCGCCGGCAGTTTCGCTCTTGTACACGCTGTAATCCTTGTTGAGCAGGATATTCCAGATAGAGACGTTTATTTTTGCGGAATCGGAAATCTCAGTTTCATTCTGAAATGGCGAAATATCGTTCGCCACAGCGGGAAGAATAAACCGCGCAAACTCGTTCTTCAGCGAGGAATCGTCCACCAGACTGCGAACAGCCTTTGTTGCCAGCCACCCGCAGGAAATCACCCCGATAATTGCCATTATAACAACGAAAATTGCAAATCCGAAGAAGAATTTCTTTTTCTTGGGATTTTCCGCAATCTTTGTGTCGTCCTCCGGTTCCTGTCCCAAATCCGCAATACCTGTTTCAATATCGGGCTCTTCCTCCGCAGAACCGAACAATTCGTTGATTATATCGTCATTGTACTTCTCACGAAGATTGTTCTTACTATTTTTAGACATACTTCTCCTTTTGCTTTCCGTCTGTCATCTGCGAATCTGACCATCGCCGTTAATCAGGTACTTATATGAAGTAAGCTCTTTCAGTCCCATAGGTCCGCGAGCGTGAAGCTTCTGAGTGGAAATTCCGATTTCCGCGCCCATACCGAACTCAAATCCGTCCGTAAAGCGGGTTGACGCGTTGACATACACTGCCGCCGCGTCTACACGGCGCTGGAACTTCTCCGCATTTTCGAGATTATTGGTGACAATGCACTCGCTGTGCCCCGTTCCGAAGCGATTGATGTGCTCGATAGCCTCGTCAACCGAGCCTACCACCTTAGACGAGAGCTTCAAATCGAGGAACTCCGTGCGATAATCGGTATCGTCCGCTATTTTCTCCACCTTGATGTGCTCTGCCGTCTTCTCGTCACCGACAATGGCAACTTTTCCTGCCCATACCATATCAAGCTTCTTGAAGAAACTGTCCGCAACCTTTTCGTGAACAAGTATGCTTTCGATTGCATTGCACACCGACGGTCTCTGGGTTTTCGCATTGTTCACAATGTCTACTGCAATATCAAGATTAGCGCTTTCATCGACATAGACGTGGCAGTTACCCTCGCCCGTCTGAATTACGGGAACGGTCGCATTCTCGATAACCGAGTGGATAAGTCTGCCGCCGCCGCGCGGAATAAGCAGGTCGATGTACCGATTAAGACGCATCATTGCGTTCGCTACCTCGTGCGAGGTATCCTCCACAAGCTGAATGCAGTCTGCGGGCGCACCGGAGATACTGATTGCCGTCCGCATCAGATTAACCAGCGCCTTGTTGGAGTTGATTGCGTCCGAGCCTCCGCGGAGAACAACCGCATTTCCCGCCTTAAAGCAGAGCGCCGCCGCGTCCACGGTAACGTTGGGACGGCTCTCGAAGATAATTCCGATAACGCCCATCGGAACGCGCTTTTTAACCACGCGCAGTCCGTTTGAGAGCGTTCCGCCTCCGATAACCTCGCCAATAGGGTCCGGGAGCGCCACAACCTGCTCCACACCCTCCGCCATAGCGGAAATCCGCTTTTCGTTCAGCGTAAGTCTGTCCTGCATTGCCTCGCTCATACCGTTTTTCTTGGCGTTTTCAAGGTCGAGCGCGTTTGCTTCCATAATCGAAGCCGCATTCTCCCTGAGCGCCCTTGCGATATAGGTTAGCGCGAGGTTCTTTGCGCTTATCTCCATATCCGCAAGCACGGGAGAGGCTTTCTTGGCATTTGCGCCAAGCTGTTCAATATATTCCATAATCTACCTCGTTAATATGTTTATGTACTCAGACTTCCTTTGCCTTAAACCAGGTGCAGTGTGCGTTATCGCTCTCGAATAGGTCGTAAAGGAGCTTCGGGTCGCGGTTTCCGATTATTACGGTATCAATACCCGCCTCTGTCGCAATCTGAGCCGCTTCAATCTTCGTGAGCATTCCGCCCGAACCGAGCGAGCTTCCTGTGCCCTGCGCGTAGGAGATAATCTCGCTGTTAATATCGTCAACCTCGGAGATGAACTTCACACCCTCCTGAGAAGGATTACCCGTATACAGTCCGTCAACGTCTGTGAGCATTACAAGCAAATCGGCTTCGCACAGCGTAGCAACGATAGCGGAAAGCGTATCATTCTCGTCGAAATCAAGCTGCTTTATCGAAACGACATCGTTTGCGTTGATAATCGGAATAACCGAAAGCTCAAACAGCTTGTTGAACGTATTGATTACGTTAGTGCGGCGCGTCTGATTGCTGATTACATCGCGTGTCAGCAGCAGCTGTGCAACCTTGTGATTGTACTGCTCAAACGTTTCGCTGTAAAACTTCATCAGTTCGCTTTGTCCGATAGCGGCGCACGCCTGCTTCGACGGAATATCCTTGGGTTTTTCAAGGAAACCGCCCTTAGCCGCTCCCACCGCCTGAGCGCCCGAGGTTACGAAAACTATCTCGCGTCCGGAGTTTTTCAGGTCGGCAAGAACCTCTACAAGCGCTCTGCTCTTGCGGATATTCAGGCTTCCCGTAGGGTATGCAAGCGAACTGCTTCCGACTTTAACTACAACTCTTTTTTTGTTACCAAAGTTAGGCATAACATCAATCCTTCATATTTTTTCGCATAAGAAGACACATACACATTATATTATAACAAATTCCGTTTGAAATTTCAACACAAAACAGAAATTTATCACACATTTTTTATCAACAGGTCAGTTTCTGAAAATCATTTTCACAATTTTTATGAAAAATACATAAATCCCCCTTGATTTATTTTAATAAATATGTTATAATTCAATTATTGGAGAAGCGGTCTATGTTTTAGTCCGGTTTTTTTATGAGTGCAGACAGGGTTAAGCGGAGATTTTCTGTATGCCGTCCATTCACGAAAACATAGTTTGCCGTTTGTAATCATTATTTTGAGAGAAGGTTTCTAATGGATATCTATTGCGAACAGTTGGTTGCAAAGAAACGCTCGTCCGGTGATACGGCGAAGATTGTTCTTACGCTGACTTTAAGCATTATTCTGGGCGCGGCAATTATTATGTTTGCGCTTCTTACGGGATTGTGGGTGCTGATTATCGGCGGAATAGTGTTAATCGTTTTCGGCGCGTGGTTTGCTGCCGGATTTAACGTTGAGTATGAGTATATCATTACCAACAGTGAGATGGATATTGACAAAATAACGGGCAAGCGCAAGCGAAAGCGTATGATTACCGTTGACCTTTCAAAAGCAACCGAGTACGCGCCTCTGCCGTGCGATAACGAGGGAGAGGCGGAGGTCACCGTTCAGGCTTCAACGTGTATGCAGGAAAACGCGCACTACCTCATCTGCACACACAACGACTACGGTACGGTAAAGGTAGTTTTTAATCCCGACGAAAGAACAAGAGAGGCAATAGGACAGTCGCTCCCAAGAGCGCTGCGCCGGAAGGTGAACGAAAATGGCTAAACCTGTAAACATTCGCACGGGCACGGCAATAATAGAAATGGCAAGAATAAAGAAGGCGTGCAATAACAAGAAGTTTCTTTCCAACTATTTTTCAGCCGATGAAATCCGATTTCTTGTCAAACACAGACTGTCAACCTCGCTGATTGCGGAGAACTACTGCGTTAAAATAGCGATCGCCAAAGCACTAGGCACGGGAATGCGCTTCATACGCGCACACGACATTACCGTTCTCAGAGACCGCCTCGGAGCGCCGCTTGTCATCACAGACGGATACGCAAAAATGCTTGAGCAGCGCGAGGGCTTTGAAATCAGCGTTTCAGTCGCTCATTGCAAGGACTACGCAGTTGCAAGCGTTATTCTCACAAGATAAGAATACTTTCCAATCAGCATATAGACGGCGTCTATATGCTGATTGTCGCCTATGGGATGAAAAAACGGGGGTGAAATTATGAAAAGAATTGTCGTCGGAGTTGCGGCGCACGTTGACGCAGGAAAAACCACTCTTTCCGAGGCGCTGCTCTACCGCGCCGGCGAAATCCGCAAGCTCGGCAGAGTGGACAACGGCGATACCTTTCTTGATAACAACCCCATTGAGCGCCGCCGAGGTATCACAATTTTCTCAAAACAAGCCGTTATGCGAACCGAAAACGCGGAATACACCCTGCTTGACACCCCGGGGCACGTTGACTTCTCCGCAGAAGCGGAGCGCGCTCTTACCGTCCTCGACTGCGCTGTTCTGGTGATAAGCGGTGTTGACGGAGTACAGAGCCACACGCGCACGCTTTGGGAACTGCTGTCGCGGTTCGGTGTTCCCGTTTTCGTATTCGTGAACAAGATGGACATTTCACACCGCTCCGAGGAGGCTCTTATAAACGACCTGCACGGGCTGGATAAATCTTTCCTGAGCTATAACGATTTTCCCGAAAACACAGCCGAATACGACGAGGACTGTATGAACGCCCTGCTCGGCGGCGGAGAAATTCCCGACAGCACAGTCGCGCAAGCAATAGCAAAACGCCACTTCTTTCCCGTGGTGTTCGGCTCTGCGCTGAAGTCCAACGGACTTGATAAGCTGATGGAGCTGCTGGAAAAATTTGCTTCTCCGCGAGAGCGATACGACAGCTTCGCGGCTATCGTTCACAAGATTTCCACAGGCGAGAACGGCGAGCGGCTTACACACCTGAAAATCAACGGCGGGACGCTGAAAACCCGCTCGATTATCGACGATTCGGATGAGAAAATAACGCAAATCCGTATCTACAACGGCGCAAGCTTCACGCAAACGGACGAAGCGCACGAGGGGCAAATCTGCGCTGTCACGGGACTTACACACACCTACGCAGGACAAGCGCTGGGTGTGCAGCATTCAGCGCCCGCTCCCTTGGTGGAAGCGTTTCTCTCCTGCAAGATAAATCTTCCCGAGGGTAGTGATATTCAAAAGACCTACACGCTTCTGAAGCGGCTGGAGGACGAGGACCCTCAGCTCAGATTTTCGTGGTCGGAGCAGCACCGCGAGATTACCGTGTCCGTAATGGGCGATATTCAGCTGGAAGTCCTGCAGAACCTCATTGCAGAGCGCTTCGGACTTAACGTGACCTTCGGCGAGGGGAACATCGCCTACCGTGAAACAATCTCCGAGCCGGTTATCGGAAGCGGACACTACGAGCCGCTCCGCCACTATGCGGAAGCCCACCTGCTGATTGAGCCGCTCCCCACGGGAAGCGGAGTTATCTATGCCGCAGACTGCCCCGACCTTGACGAGCAATGGCAAAACCAGATTATATCCGCGCTTCGCGGAAATCGGCATATCGGCGTTCTCACGGGTTCGCCGCTCACGGACGTTAAGATAACGCTTATCGCGGGACGTGCTCATCAGAAGCACACCGAAGGAGGAGATTTCCGTCAGGCTTCGTTCAGAGCGCTCCGCCAGGGGCTGGCAAAAGCGAAATCGGTTCTGCTTGAGCCGTTCTACCGCTTCCGACTGACCGTTCCTATTTCCTGCACGGGCAGAGCAATGACCGATTTGGAGCGTATGGGAGCGCAGTTTTCGCAGGGTAATTCACAATCGGAGATGTCCGTGCTTGAAGGCGTTTGCCCCGTAAGCGAAATGCGCGGGTATCAGCGCGAGGTAGTCGCATACACCCACGGCGAGGGAATACTCTCCTGCCGTCCCGACGGGTATCTTCCCTGTCACAATCCCGAACAAGTGATAAACGAAATCGGCTACAACTTTGAAAACGACGTGGAGAACTCTCCCGACAGCGTTTTCTGCTCGCATGGAGCGGGTTATCTCGTCAAGTGGAATGAAGCGGACGGCAAAATGCACGTCAAGCCCCAACGCCAAAAGGAAGCCGAGGAAGAAATAATCACCGAACGCGCTATCTCCACTTACAGACAGCGACTTGCCACCGACAAGGAGCTTATGGAGATTTTCGAGCGCACCTACGGCAAGATAAAGCGCCCCGAGCAGACCACAATGCGCCGCGACAAGCGTATCGAAAGCACTCCCAAAACCGCAAAGCCCATAAAGCGCGGTCCGGAGTTCCTGCTCGTAGACGGCTACAATATCATTTTCTCGTGGGACGACCTCGCAAAGCTGGCGAGGGAGAATATGGACTCCGCGCGTGCGCAGCTTATCAATATTCTCTGTAACTACCAGGGCTTCCGCAACTGCAACGTTATTCTCGTATTTGACGCCTACAAGGTAAAGGGCGACCGCGAGGTTGAAACTCACGGAAACATCTCGGTAGTCTACACAAAGACCGCTGAAACCGCCGATATGTATATCGAAAAGACCGCACAGAAGCTGAGCGCGGAAAACCGCGTCCGCGTGGCTACTTCGGACGGTACGGAACAGCTTATTATCCTCGGCTCGGGAGCAATTCGTGTTTCCGCGCGGGAATTCAGAATGGAGGTTGACGAGGTGGAGCGTGCCATCAGGAAAATCCTCGATGATATGCACTAATCCGCTTTAAACGCCTATGGACATTGAACCGATTGCTTTCGCAGAGAACGACTTTACCGAGAAATTCGGTATTCCGCGCCAATGTGGGCTAACGAGGCTTACCACAAAAATCACGCTTATCCCCGAGTTTGCGGACGCAAATGCGTTTCGCGGTCTGGAGGAATTCACCCACGTCTGGCTAATCTGGGGATTTTCCGAAGCGGAATACAAGGGCTTCTCCCCTACCGTTCGTCCGCCCCGCCTTGGGGGTAACGTGCGTATGGGCGTATTTGCGACGCGCTCGCCGTTTCGTCCCAACTCGCTGGGACTGAGCGTTGTGAAAATTGAGGAAATCAACGGCTGTACCCTCACGGTGAGCGGCGCAGACCTGCTGAACGGAACGCCTATCTACGATATTAAGCCCTATCTGCCCTACGCGGACAGTATCCCCGAAGCTTCGAACGGCTGGGCACTCTCGGACAAAGCTCCCGTTCTGAAAGTGAACTTCCCCGAGGAGCTGCTGAGCCTTATCCCCTCCTCCAAGCGTGATGGACTGATTGAGCTGCTCGCACAGGACCCCCGCCCTCAGTATCAGGATTCCTCCGACCGTACCTACACAATGGCTTTCGGAAAGCTTCAAGTCAGTTTCCGCGTAGCCGGAGATACGCTCACCGTAACGGAAATCCGATAGTTATCAACAG
>JBJESC010000056.1:0-5088 GCA_051882615.1 Oscillospiraceae bacterium | reverse complement strand
AGCAGTTTCCGAGAGGTTTTCTAATATAATGACATTTGTCGAATTATCGGTTGCCTCTTGCTAAGCTTTGTGGGGTCAATATCATAAAAAACCGCCCATAACAGGGCGGCTAGGTCGCAGAAATATCCAATGGAAAATCAAATCTATGGGTCTTATTGTTACAAAAAGATACGGGAATTTACTAAATTTGTGTTTTGCGAAAGTTGCCGCAAACCGCATAACAGAGCCATTTTTCAAAAGTTGTTGAAAGCAGCAAAATGCGAGGGGCTTGTTTATAAACCTTATCGCCCACAGCAAGGTCGCCAGCAGCAACCCAACCCTTGCCTATTACATAGGATTAGCAAAGGCTGGGTATTAAATCTTAGTATATAGCATCTATATCAAAACACGAACAAATCTCATTGAAAGGAAAGCCATCAATTCTGGCATTGTATAACAGATCCATAAATGAATCGAATTCCTGCTCGCTTTCGTTACTACCATATCGTGTTAAAAACCATCTGTCATAGTTAGCACTTATAGAGTATTTGTCATGCTCATAGAAAAAATCCACCTCCCTTCCCTGTTTAGCTAAATCAATCCATTCTAATAAACACATACTCATCACCTCACAAATCCCATGAAATTCTTTTAGGATTGGCGGGATCGGACCAATCCCATTTGTGCTTATGTGGAACTTTGGGGTGCCGTTTCGGATTACTATGGTCAGTAAAGTCTGTGTCATAATCCGCTTTGCCTTCAGAGTCAAAAGTCCTTTCTCCAATTTTTTGACCCTTACTATTATATCTTGGGATTGTTGAATTTGGCTTACCTTTTAAATCATCATGTTTTTCCTTCTTTTTCTTGTCTTTAGGGGGCGTTTTTTCTTTATTACCATCATCACTGTTCTCGGATTTCTCCTTGATATCTTCAGTAATTTCAGGCGAAGTAACCGCACCGCTAGCAATACCCTCGCTCCAATCAAGAATATTTCCATTATTAAAAATTGAGGAAGTCGAAATAGTTGTGTAAAGAGAATTAAGCAAATTCAATCCTATAACACATGTTGCCGTTATTGTTGAAGCCAAAATCGCCATTCCGGCTACTGCCACTTGGTTATCTGCAAGAGTGCTGTAACCACTGGGGTCGCTGTTATTAACCGGATTGGCATTCGCATAAAGATACTTATGCAGTGAAACAGGCTCAAATATCGTACCTGCATACTCGTCCATAGTAATGAACGTGCCCGTTGACGGGTTCATATATCTCGCACGGAGATAATACAACCCAGTAAAGCTGTCGAACTGCTCACCGCGATAGAGATAGCTGTTCTCGGTGTCGCCCGTTGATTCGGTAAGGTTTCCGAACGCGTCAAAGGTGTAGGTGTCGGTAACGTTGCCCTCGTCATCGGTCAGCATTCTCACGGAATCAAAGCCGTCATAGAGATAGTACGACTTTACGCCGTTTCGCTCCTGCGAAATAAGTTCCTCGCCGCGGGTGTAGTAGGTTGTCAAAGAGCCGTTCTCATCGTACTCCGCAAGCACCTGCGAAAGTGCGCCATTGGTGTCAACGAGATAATAGGTCGTGCTGAGTTCGTCAATCTTCGCTATACGGTTGCAGCGTTTTGCCGAAGGCATAATGCGGCATAGTCATAGCGGTATTCCTCAACATACTCGTACTCTGCGGTTCTGTCCGTTTCAACGACCTTGAGGCGTTCACCCGCCGCACCGAGAGTATAGCTATATTCTATCACAGGTGCGCCGTTCTTGTCAAGTATTTTCTCTCGGACAAGGCGGTTTACCTCGTCATATTCGTAGGAAGCGACAATTCTATTGGCATAGTTACGGAAGTGCGGTTGCCGCTGCGGTCATGCGGTATATTAATGTCAATCTTTCGGCGCTTGTTTTAAGTGGTTTGTGGCTGTGACCGTTTCTGCTGTTTGTTGTTCCCGTTTCGGTTCCGGCGGTATGGTCGTATTATCCATAGCCCAGCGTTTCCTCAAACTCTGCGTCAAGGTTGTCCTCCATAAACTCCGCTATCGTTTCCTTGAACAGCGTTTGGATATCCTCCATGCCTGTAACGTTTGCCTTGCTCAACAGCTCGCGGATAAGCTCCCGTCTTGCTTTTTCCTCAGGTGTCCTTTTTCTGCCCATTTCTTTTTCCTCCATTTGTTTGGTTTTATTATACACTATTTATGGAGTTTACTCAAGATTTGGGATGGTCTCATTTTAAAATCCCAAGTCTTTTTCAGGCTTGGGATTTGTGGTTATTATACGAACAGATTTTTAATCACAGTAAAACTGAGGATCTAACCAATGACTAAAGTGATATGGACTTTCTTCCGTCAGATAGTTGTCTGAATACAAAAATGTCACAACATCCATATCATCGAACAAATCAAATGCCCAACTGTCCCATCCATAAAAATCTTCATCTTGTTCGTGTGCTAAATTAGGAATAATTGAATTTTCCATTAAGAATTCCGATTCGTTCATAATATTATATAGTATTATTTCATCTAAAACCGTATGAGCTGTAAAGCTACCGCCATATTTCGCGATTTTCCAGTATTTCAGCAAAGTGCTCTTCATACAATATAAAAAATCGTAATCATAATTCATCAAGAATTGCTCAGGCATACAATCTGCTAAATACGAAAGAGGTAATTCGCCTATATGTGTTCCTTTACGCCTCTTTGCAAGAGCATCTAAATCTTGCTGAATATTATCATACAGAATATCACTGCCTATAACAAATGAAACAGCAGTCCCTAATCCAAAAGTCTTAGCAAGGTCATCCGGCCACGATTCACGCTTTTTATATTCATTGATGTCAAATGTATCTTCATTAGAATCGGAATCAGGTAGAGTATTCCATTTCAGGACTTTACAAATTCCAGATACTTTATCGCTTCGTATAGAGCCGCCTGCTTCATATCTGCTCCACGTCTTTGTTCCAACACCCGATTTTTCTGCCGCTTCTTCTATTGTAAGTCCTAATTCGTTACGGCGCTTTTTAATTTTTTCACCCAATTTTGCACTGCCGGCTGATGTTCTTATGCTCATAATGATGCTCCTTTCAAATTTATTGTTTGTCAATAGGCATACAAAAAAATCAGGTATTCGTGCCAAAAATTTTTCCTACCACAAATAATTATTCCAAAAGATTTCACTCCAATTTATCACAACCTCTTTACCCTGATGAACCGTGATTGTTTGGATATAATCCATTATTTCACTAAGCGGTATTTCCTTGCGGCTCGCCTTGAACAGCTTTTGAGAGGCTTTGTGTTTTTCGTCATACTCTTTTTCCGCTTCAAGAAGCTTGTCCCTTTCCAGAGTAAGCATTCGTCCTACCGACATCAATTCGGTGAACTCGGTTTCGCTGATATCCCCGCTGACAAGTCTTTCGTAGTATGATATTGAAGAGTTCATTTCAACATCAAGATTTCTTACAATATCAGCGAATTCTTTCTCAAAATTTTGTTTGTGAGCTTTGTATTCAGCTTCGGAAATATAGTATTCATCGGCAAGCGTGGTCAGTTCGGTGTAAATTGCATTCATAATATCATCTTCTCTGATATACATTCCTGTGCATTTTTCAATGCCAAGACGATTGTTGGTTATGCAGCTGAAAAACGCCCACTCACGGTTTCTGCCATATCTTCGCTGAAGCTTTCCGCCGCAGCACCCGCAAATAACTTTGCCTCTGAGTATGTTCTCGGTTCCTGTATTATTGCCCGTCTGTTTCTTTTCCCGTTCACTGAACGCTTTTTGGATAAGTTCAAATGTTTCCTTATCAACCAACGCCTGATGAGTACCTTCAACAATTCGTTTTTCTTTGCCCTGAACCAATACTCCTGTATAGGTTATGTTTGT
Organism: Oscillospiraceae bacterium; assembly: GCA_051882615.1. Lineage (GTDB taxonomy): Bacteria > Bacillota > Clostridia > Oscillospirales > Ruminococcaceae > CAG-115. The sequence goes on along the minus strand of JBJESC010000056.1, from coordinate 1,231 downwards.
AAGAATGTTTTTTACAGAGCGTGAGTTCCAGCTGCCGTTTCCATCGTCGTAGTTTCCCTTTAACCCGTTCTCTCTTGCATACTGTATCGGGGTTGGGATATTATTCCTGTTCAAATGGTGAACTATGGAGCTTATTCCTGTTCCGGAAGCTGCCATTTCAAATATTTCTTTTACAATTTCCGCTGCCTTATTATCGACAACAAGCAGCGAATGGTCGGTTTCAGACTTTCTGTAACCAAAGGGTGCGCGGGGACCTATAAACATTCCGTTTTTTGCTTTCATATCCAATGTAACCTCCAATTGTCTTTTTGATTCAAGAGCTATATGCTCGTTAAGCGCATTAGTTAATGGTATTCTGACCGGTGAACATTTTTCCGGAATGATATTGTTTATTCCGTTTTCAGTTTCAAATCTGTCGTTCACAGAGCAAAACCTCACCTTATGACTCGGAAAATAAATCTCAATATAATATCCAACATTGACGTTATCTCTTCCAAGTCTGGATAGGTCTTTTACAATCACACACGCGATTTTGTCCTCAGCAATATCGCTTAGCATTTCAGTGAATGCAGGGCGGTCAAACCTTCGCCCGCTGTAACCGTTGTCGATATAGAATTTATCAATTGTCATTTCGTGCTGAACGCACCATAATTCAATGATATGCCTCTGATTTTCGATAGAATTCTCTTTTTCAGTATCAGAAACGGATAGTCGGATATATCCAACCGTCATCTTCGGCTTTCCACTGAATGAAAAAGGTTTTTGCTTTCTGCTTTTCCGTGCCATAATATTAATTCCTCCAATGTCGTTAAGAATAAAAAAGGCGGCAGGATTGTCCAACCGTCTTATGATTAGTAAGTTAAGACCGCTGTTTAGCGGTAGAGTAGTGTGCACATAAAAATCCCTCCTTTTTGCCTTCTGACTTACACGCGCTTAGTCATCTGCACGCAAGTTTACTAATCGGCGCAGGGATTGACCCGACAACCGTTTCGGGTATCCTCGGACATTCGCAGGTGAGTACAAGCCTGAACATCTACGGGCATATGTTCCGAGAAAACCAAGTCAAGGCTTGCAATGCCGTTGCGGAGGCTCTCAACTTTACTAAAAGAGGGGCTTGAGATAAATAAGACCCAAAGGCGGTTTCAAGGCAAAAAGAAAAGCCCACAAAAGGCTTGATTAAGCCAAATGTGAGCTGTGCTTATGGTGACCCGTACGGGAATTGAAACAAGTC
>JBJESC010000055.1:0-23017 GCA_051882615.1 Oscillospiraceae bacterium | reverse complement strand
GCAGACCGCCTGCCTGCTCTGCGGGGAAGAACTTAACGAAGTTCAGACCGAGCTCCAGAGCCTGCTCAACCTGCGAGCCGTTAGCAACGCCGGGAGCGAAAGGCACGCCTCTGTCAAGGCAGTGCTTAACAACTGCGGGGTTAAGACCGGGAGCAACGCAGAACTTAGCGCCCGCGTCAATTGCTCTGTCGCACTGGTCGATAGTGAGCACGGTACCTGCGCCGACGAGCATATCGGGGTAAGCCTTAACCATATCGCCGATTACCTTATCAGCGCCCTCTGCGCGGAAAGTAACCTCTGCGCAGCGAATTCCGCCCTCGTAGAGAGCCTTTGCGAGATTAACAGCGTCAGCGGTGTTCTCGAGCTTGATTACGGGAACGATACCTGTGCACTCGAGCTGTTCAAGAAACTTTGTATTATCCATTGTAAAAATCCTCCAAATTTATTTCAGGAATTAGAAATCTTGCACAAATCAAAATTTCAGACTTGCGCAAGATTAAATTTCAAATTATCTGCCGAGCCAGCCGCCGTCTACTGCAAGCGTAAATCCGTTTACATAGTCGGAAGCTTCGGAAGCGAGGAATACGGCAGCGCCCATAATATCGTCGGGAGTTCCCCATCTGCCTGCGGGAATTCTCTCGAGGATAGCTTCGCTTCTGTCAGCGTCAGCACGCAGCGCCTTGGTGTTGTTGGTAGCCATATATCCGGGAGCGATGCAGTTTACGTTGATACCCTTGGAAGCCCACTCATTAGCCATAGTCATTGTAATGCCCTTAACAGCGGACTTGGAAGCGGTGTAGGAGGGAACGCGAATTCCGCCCTGATACGAAAGCATAGACGCAACGGAGATAATCTTACCGCCGTGGCCCTGCTTTACATACTGCTTTGCAACTGCCTGAGAGAGGAAGAAGAGGGTGCGGAGGTTTACGTTCATAACCAGATCCCAGCTGTCAATGCTGAAATCAATGGTGTCCTCGCGCTTGATAACGCCTGCGTTGTTTACGAGAATGTCAATCTGACCGAACTTCTCAAGGCAGGTGTTGATGATAGTGTCAATGGGATCGAGGGTGGAAAGGTCTGCCTGAATAAACTGGAAGTTCTCCGCGCCGAGCATTTCCTGTGTTGCGTTGCTGGGCATATTGGAAACACCCAGAACCTTTGCTCCGGCTTCAACGAAAGCCTTGGAGAAGCCCTGTCCGAGGCCTGTGTCGCTTCCTGTTACGATTGCCACTTTGCCTTTCAGACTGAATTTGTCGAGAATCATAGTTTTTCCTCCGTAATTTCATTCATTTTTTAGAATTAACGTACTGCCCTACTGCAATACATTTCCCTGCTATTATCTTAAATCCTGCGGCTAAAATTTGCGATTGCAAAACCGTAAATCTTTATAGACAAAACGGATATTTTTCTCCGCTGTCCGTGTTTGATTTCAAAAAGACGGGATTTTCAGAAAATCCCTATCGCTCGGAGCACGGTGACGTATGCGAAAATAGTCACGGTGCTGACAAGGCTCGTCCAGACCACCAGCTGACCTGCCAGCTCGTCGTCCGCCTTCATCTCCTTTGCCATAATCGCGCTTGCGACCGCAACGGGAGTTGCAAAAACTCCGATATAGGTTGCGAAATGCTCTCCCGAAAGCTCGGGGAACAGGAATTGCTTTAGCAGAAGCGCTCCGCCAAGTCCCAGAACGGGAACCACCACGGTTCGCATTGCCGTGCCGAACACAACCTCTTTCCACAGCCGCTTCACAGCCGAGAACTCAAATTTTCCGCCCAGTATCAGCAGCGCAAACGGCGTACAAATCGACTTGATATTTCCGAGCGTCTTGTACAGGAACTCAATATCCGAAAGGCGGAACGAGAAATCCCACATTACGAACAGCTCGCGGATACCCAGCACCGCAATTCCCGCGACAGTTCCGAGGATAAGCGGGTTCTTGACAATGCCGAGCAGTATCTTCTTAACGTTGATTTTGCCTCCCTTGTTGTCGCTGTTGTAAATCGACAGCACAATAACGCCGAGTATATTGAACAGCGGAACGCAGAATGCGCTCATCACGCCCGCAGCCGCCGCGCCTTTCGCTCCGAAGAGCGACTCCGCAAGCGGAAGCCCTATTATCGCGTAGTTCGAACGGAACATCGCCTGACCGAGCGCACCGCGCTTTGCGTTATCCTTGGTAAACAGACAGCTGACGAGAATTCCGAGGAAGAAAATCGCCAGAACCGCCAGCAGTCCGTACAGCACGAACACAAGATTTATCTCCCGCAGACTGCTTACGTTATACACGTTGTAGAACAGCATTACAGGGAGCAGAACTCTGAAAGTCAGTTTGTTTCCGACGTCCAGAAACTCCTTGGTGAGCAGACCTATCCGCTTCAGGAAGTAGCCGAAAACGATAGTCAGCACAATGGGTAAAACGGCGTTCGCCGCAAATATAAACGCGTCCAGCATACCGTCAGATGTTCTCCAATTCTTCCATAGGATAGTAGTCCTTGAGGTACTCGGCTGTTGCGTTTACCATACGCTTGAACAGCTCCTTTGCCTGCTCAAGCGTAAGTCCCGAGCAGAGGGGCTGGTTTGCGAAAGCCTCAAAAATCGCGCGGAAATCGCGGTTCTTGATGCCGTAGTAGGTGTTTTCAATGTTTTGGCAGTTTCTGCGGACGAGAATGCTCACGTCTGCGGGGAGCGGGTTCGCCACAATGGGCTTTACTCCCGCGCGGGAGAACGTGCAGTTCGTTTCCACAACCGCGCCTGTCGGCATATCCGCCATCTGTCCCCTGTTGGGGATATTCGCGTTGGAAATCATCGGGGGGATAATTCCCAGCAGAGCCTTCATCAGCTCCACTACTTCCTCGTCGCTCTTCTTTACCTCGATAGGTTCTTCGCCCGCCGCAATGCGCTTGGACTGAGCGATTTTGTTCTCTCTGTCCTGCTTGCGGTAGTCAACGGTGGTGAGGTGATAGCCCCACTTTTCAACGTCAGCCTTATCCTTTATATACCAGGTGTTGTTCATAAACTCGACAAGGTGACGGTCTCCCGCCGCCGCGAGTGCGCCGAAGCGCTTGAACAAATCCATTTTTACCTTGTTTCCGTAGAGGAACGGATTGTCGCCCTTGAAATCGTCGGGCTGTGTTCCAATCTGCTCGCAGTAGCCCTTGTCGCCGAACTTTTCGATGAACTCGGGGAGCAGCTTCAGCATATCGTGACCGTTGTAGTTCGCCTGAGTAATCCAGGTGAAGTGGTTCACACCGCACGCGTCCACAATCATCTCGTGACGGGTGGGCTTCGGTACTCCCAGCAGCTCGTGAGCCGCACAGCACAGGAACTCCTGCGCGTGGAACACCTCGTGACAGCACCCGAACGCCTTAATCTCGGGGAACACGTCGTACAGCGTCTTTGTACAAGCCGTCATAGGGTTGGTGAGATTGATTACCCACGCATTGGGGCAGTGAGCCTTGATTTCGCGGGCAAAGCCCTCGTAAATGGGAACGGTACGCATTGCGCGGAGCACTCCGCCGGGACCTACCGTGTCGCCTACCGACTGGTAGATGCCGTATTCCTCGGGGAGGTGAACATCGCTCTCCATCTCGTCGAACGTTCCGGGGAGAATGGACGCGGCAACGAAATCCGCTCCGTCCAGAGCCGCACCAATGTCGGAATACACCTTGTACTCCCACTTTGAAACGGCATTCGGAGAGGCGTTTATCACCTCGCCAATCTTCTTGTTCAGCTCCGCCGCGGGCAGGTCGATGTCGTAGAGAGCAATCTCTCCGCAAAGCCCCTCGGCTACCGCCAAATCCGTCATAAACACGCGCGCCCAAGCCTTTGAGCCGCCGCCTAAATAAGCAATTTTAATCTTGGTCATTTGGATATTGTCTTCTTTTCTTTTGCAAATCTCACGGATTAATCCGCGATTACATTCTCTTTATTTCTGTATACGCGAGAACAAACGGAGCAACGCCCTTTGCGTCATTCTCCACAATCGGCTCGCTGATGTAGTATTCGTAAGAACCGTCTCTGTGCGGCTTGGTGTCGGGACCGAGTCCCGCAACAAGGCAGATACCGCCAAGGTTCAGCTCGCCCTCGTCACTGATGGAAAGGTACTTCTTGCAGATACCGTCAAACGTTTTCTTTCCCATAGCGGCATACTTGCCGTCGATTACGCCAAGGCGCGCGCCTTTCATCATTGCGTAGGCTATCATACTGCTTCCGCTGGTTTCAAGGTAGTTGCCCTCTCGTCCGCCGCAGTCCACCACCTGCCAGAACATACCCGTTTCGGCGTCGGCATACTGCGCTATTCCGTCAATAGCCGCGGTGAAAATCCCGATAAGCTCGGCTCTCGCCGCTTCATCGTCGATAAAGTCGATATTATCAATCAGCGAAACGCAATACCAGCCGATTGAACGAAGCCAGAAGCCCTTGGAGCAGCCCGTTTCCTTGTCCGCCCAGAACATCTTTTTCGAGGTGTCGCAGGCGTGGTAGTAGAGCTTCTTTTCCTTGTCGAACATCAGCTCGTGTACGTTCTTGAACTGCTTTACAATGTCGGAGTAGTCCTTACCTCCGAAATTCTTCTGATACAGCGTGTTAAACACCTGAGCCATATACAGACCGTCCAGCCAAATCTGGTCGGGGTAAATCTTCTTGTGCCAGAAGTTGCCCGTACGGGTTCTGGGCTGATTGTCAATCTGGGTTTTGATAAGGTCGATAGCCTTCTTGTACTTCTCCTTACCTGTTTTAGCGTATAGTTCAAAGAGAACGCGTCCCTCGTTGATGTCGTCGAGGTTGTAGTTCGCAACGTCATATCCCGTGATAGTGCCGTCCTCGTGAACATACCAATCTATGAAGCGCTCCGCGAAGTCGTAATACTTCTTCTCGCCTGTAATCTCCGACGCGCACAGCAGCGCGGTAATCATACAGCCGTCGATGTAGTTCCAATGGGGAGGCTTTCCGTCCCGTATGCTCTCGATATTCCACAGGGGCTTATCGGGAGTGGAACCCTCTATCAGTCTGTCTATATATTTGTCAATCTGAGCGTACATTCCGCTTTCTCCTTAGTCCTTATTCAACTCTCCGACATTGTTCGCCACAAGCGGCTCGCCCTCGCAGCCTATAATCTCGACATTCTTGACTGTAAGCTTGTTTACGTTGTCGAAGTACATACCCGCCCTGCACAGCTTCGTGTTATTGTTCTTCATTGTCGGGAAGTTAGGCTCTGCCTGCTCCGCGTAGGTAAACCTGATGTTCTCCACGGTAATCTCGCCAATCGGCATTTCGGGGAGACCGTCACAGTAGCAAGCGCACACCTCGCAGTTCTCGCAAACCATATCCCTGAACGTGAACTTTCCAAGGTACGGCGTTCTGTAATCCACGGGGAGCTTCTCACGAGTGGTGTTATACTCGGAAAATCTGTCGGGGTCGCAGCAGTTGTACCACATATTCATAGTGATAGGGCTTAATACGCCGTTCATCTTGATATTCTCGAAAAGTACGCCGTCAACTACGCAGAGCTTACCTCTGCCGCGGCGAGTCTTGATACGCAGTCCTCTGTCGGTCTTGTTGAATACACAGCGGTTTACGGTGAGGTTCTTCACGCCGCCCGCAATCTCGCTTCCCAGCGTCAGCGCACCGTGACCGAACTGCATAAGACAGTTGCGGATAGTGTGGTGGTCGGCAGGCTTTTCATAAAGCCGTGCAAGGTCAATCTTGCCCGACTTGATTGCGATGCAGTCGTCGCCCACGCTGAATTTGCAGCCGATGATGTTTACATTATCGCAAGCCTCGGGATCAAGACCGTCCGTGTTGGGGCTGTCCTTGGGCGCGTTTACCGAAACGTTGAAGAAGTCGATATTCTCCGAGAAAAACGGGTGCAGCTGCCACGAAGCGGCATTCTGCGCGGTAATTCCGTGAATGGTTACGTTCTTGCAGCGGTTAAGGAAGATAAGACGCGGTCTTGCGATTTCTCTATCCTTAACGTTAACCCACCAGCGGCTGTGCTGAGCGTCTCCGTCAACCGTGCCGGGGCCGATAATCGCAATGTCCTCCGCATATTCCGCACACAGGAATGCCTGATGCATGGGAACGGGGTTCCCTTCCCATGTACCTGTCTCAACAGCCTTACCATTATCAAGGTTCAACACCGAGCCGGGGATTACGGGGTACTTAGCGGGATCGCTGCTGCCGAGCAGGGTGGCATTCTCCCCGAAATGGAGAATAATGTGGCTCTTGAGCATAACAGAACCGGAAAGGTACGTTCCCTCGGGGAAGTACAGACGTCCACCCACGGGCAGACAATTCACGGCAGTCTGAATAGCCACGGTATCGTCGTGATTTCCGTCGCCCACCGCTCCGAAAGCGCGTACATCTACCGCGCAGGTCTCGCTCTTGGTGGTGAACTTCACGGTATCACCCGCCGCAGCCACGGTATACTCGGTATCGGGCTTGAGGTCGAACACGGAGAACACATTGGTATCAGCCTTGAAAAGTTCCTTTCCGTCAAGCGATACGGTATATTCACACTCATTATAGTAAGGGAGATTGTTTTCAAATTCAAAGCACGCGGAAACCGCGCCAACATAGAGAATGTTAATCATTTCTGCTCCTGAAAATTATTTTTTCCCGCTTGATACGCGTTTTTCCGCGTCACGGATTATTTTTACAAAGGTGTTCTTTATGGTGATAAACAGCATATCGAATGCAACATAAAGAATACCGAACAAAAGAGGCTCAACGCCCATTACGCTCTCCGAAGTCTCGGCGGGGCCGAACATCAGAGTGTTGATTGCAACATACATCTGCATTACGCAGAAGAAAATTATACCCGCATATACGACATTAAGCACAATGCTCCACCATTTGCGTACGGTGACCATCATCCACTTGTCGTAAGCGTGGTCTTCGGGTTCAAACGAGCGCAGAATGTGGTTGACCATAAGGTCGGTTACCATGCCCATTCCGAAGGCTACCGCAACCAGCATATCCAACCCTTGGATATAGTTGCCCAAGCCCCAGATAAAGAAGAAGCAAATCGCTCCGCTGAACCAGAACTTCACGAACAGAATTTTCAGCCACGAGGGGATTTTGAACTTCCCGCCCGACTTGTACTTGTTGATCTCCGCATCGGAAACCTCGGGCGCGTTTTCGGTGTTTACCAGCCTTTCAACGGCGTCCGTGTTGAGCTTGTAGTAGTTCTCCGCTGCGGGCTTTGCCGACTGCTGTTCGTTCTTTTTTTTCTTTGACATACCTATACCTCGGAACAAAAATTCCCTATTCATAAAACCAACCAAGGGAATTGTCCCTTTTCTACAACAATATCCCCGATACCCAAAGCAAGCTTTTTATCGGGGTGAATTGTCCTATTTGTGCAATGAAAGCAACAAGAGCCTTGCGGCTGATGCTGCTTTTCATTACTATTATTTGCAGTTAATCTGCGTCATCGGTAAGTTCAATTGCCGCCATATCCTCGTTACCCTCGACATCAATGGAGGTGTTAATCTTCTTGATGAGCTTGGAGTAAATCGGAAGCAATGCAACCAAAGCAATGCATACAATCAGCAAAATAACGTGAATTGTCAATACCGACTGCGCCGTGAGTATAAACGAATCTGCACCTGTCGGATCAAACGGAGTTTCGGGATCCGAAATTGCGGTGTTTATTCTCGACAGATAAACCGTGTCTACAAAAATCAGCACGCCCGTCATCACGAAATAAATCGCAATCATAATAAAGTTGGGCTTCTGACGCTTGGGGAAGCAGTTGAGGAAAACAACCATCGTAAGAATAGACAACAGCATTCCTATAAACTCGCACTGTCCCAAATTCGTAGAGTTGATTTTAACTGTGGTGTTGGAAATCGACGCCAAATTAAGCGAAAATACCAAGAACGAAGCAACGGTTGCCAACATCGGAATCATACTGGGGTTGCGTTTCAGGGAAACGAAAAATTTTCTCACAAATTCTTTAAATCCCCGTCTCTGCTTAGGGGTATTATTGTTTGCCATCTTTCATCTCTCCTTACTTATATGGTGATAGCATCAGTGGTTTCCTTGTCGAAGAAGTGCTTCTTATTGAAGGAAACGCCCACCGTATCGCCCGCCTTGAAGTTGCACCATTCGCGGAACTTACAAGTAATCTTGTGCGAGCCTACCGAACCGTTGACAAGCGTTGTCATTCCGAGGTTCTCGTTAGAGTAAACGCTTACGTTAATCTTTCCGCCCTGAACAATATTCTCGGGGCGAACGCCAAGAACAATCGTCTTGCCCTCGTAACGAAGGAGCATCTCTTTTTCTTCCTCGGTGAGGTCAACTGCAAAGTCGCTGCAAATCAACTGGCCGTCCTTAACCTCAACATCAAAGAAGTTCATAGGCGGCAGACCGATAAAGCTTGCCACGAAGAGATTTGCGGGAGTATCGTACAGCTCGAGAGGAGTTCCTATCTGCTGAACATGACCCATCGACATACATACAATTCTGTCTGCGAGGGTAAGAGCCTCCGTCTGGTCGTGAGTTACATAAATCATTGTAGCCTTGAGGCGCTTGTGGAGAAGCATAATCTCGCGTCTTGTAGCGCCACGGAGCTTCGCGTCAAGGTTGGAAAGCGGCTCGTCAAAGAGGAATACCTTGGGAGTACGGACAATCGCACGTCCCATTGCAACTCTCTGTCTCTGACCACCCGAAAGCTGATTGGGCTTCTTGTTGAGCTGGTCGGTAAGACCAAGGATTTCAGCCGCAGCGAGAACCTTCTGGTGAATTTCGTTTTTGTTCTCCTTGCGGAGCATAAGCGAAAACGCCATGTTCTCGTAAATCGTCATGTGACCGTAAAGTGCGTAGTTCTGGAAAACCATCGCAATATCGCGGTCTTTGGGCGGCATTTTGGTAACGTCCTTGCCGTCAATAATAAGGTTACCCGCAGAAATATCCTCAAGACCTGCAACCATACGCAGAGTTGTGGACTTTCCGCAGCCCGACGGACCTACAAGAACGATAAACTCGCCGTGTTTAACATCAAGGTTGAAGTCATAAACCGCCTGAACCTTGTTGTCATAGATTTTGTCCAGATGCTGTAATTTTAAATCACTCATGACTTGCTCCCTTTATTTCTTTTTTCGAGTTCAGCAACGTGTGCTGCAAGAGTAGTGGCCTTGATTATTCCGACAACGCCTGCGATTACGCACATTGCAGCGGAAGCTACAAGCAGCGATACGCAGTAAATAAACTGACCATCGCTCATAACCTGCTCACCGACAGCCTGAAGAACAGAGTCAGTCGCCGCGTCCGCACTTACCGCAACGTTGAGAGTTGCGCTGTGCGCACGCATAGGAATAACGAATATTCTTCCTATCTGAAGCGCTCCAAGTCCTATAAGCAGGTAGGAATAGCTCATCTTGTACTCCTTAACGCCCTCGGAAGCGAGGAAGGAGAACAGCAGGAAGAGCAGGTTGCACACTACCGACACGCCCATAAGCCAATTGTAATAGTAGTTGCCCTTATTCGAGCTATAAATACTTACGAAATACAGACAGTCAAACACGATTGAGAAGTAAGTCAGGGTTGCCGAAAGCTTGTTCTTTGTGAAACGCAGTCTGTCCTTCTTGATTGTTGCATCATTGTTCAGTGTCATGCGTCCACTCCCTTTCTTGTTCCAACCGTTTCTTTTTCTGCTTTCATCAAGAGAATTTTCCAAACAAGGTTTGCAATGAGAAGCACTACTGCGAGAATTACCACTCCGAATACGAAGTAGGAAACATCAAACCAGAATGTAGAATCGGTGTAGCGAGCCGTAGCTCCTCTGGGTGACTCGGTAAACTCCTTCAGCTTCGTAAAGTCAATGCCGAGATACTGCGCCTTAAACGCCATAATCTGCGGCCAAAGCCAAAGTATGCTTGCAATATTGCAAATTGAAACAACAGCAACAGCAATATAGTTGCCAATGTAGTATTTTCTACGAGAATGTGTGTTTGTAACAAACAAAACCAAAGATACGACAATCATCACAATTCCGACCTTCGTAAAAGTGGAATTGAAAGGCTGCATATCATAGTAAATATCCGCGCCCGGAACATACACGCCGTAATAACCAAGCTGATCATCGGGAATGGTATCCAAATCAAGCTCGGGGTCGAACAGTTCGGGGTCGAAAGCGCTATACAAGCTATCGTAAATATCGGTCATCAGACCCAAAGAGTATGCGAAGACAAGTACGCATGATACCAAAGCGAACATACACACTATCTTCTGAAATGTCATTTGTTTTTTATACATAAAGACCTTCCTTTTATGTATTAAAGGGGAGGAGGGACGCTCCCCCCCTTAATAGCATAAACGTGGATTTTGCAGTTCGGCGCAAGCCTTCACGGTATTGCGCCGAGCCGGTTTTTGGTTAGTTTGCTAAAGTAGATTTGCCCGGAGAATTATGCCTTGTTGAGCTCGTTGTAGTAGGTTACAAGTCTCTGCCATGCAGCGTTCTTGAGTTCTACATAAGTTGCGCACTTCCAAGTGTCGGATACAGTCTTAATCATCTCGTCACGAGAAGAAGTACCCTCGCCGGAGTAGCCCTTAACGATCATATCAACAAAGAGGTTCTGCTTGCCCTTAGAAGTAGAGAACTTACCGCTGGAGGTGAGCTCGGTCAGAGTAGCAATCTGGTCGTTCTCCATCTTAGTGTTCGGAAGAACGGTAGGAACGGAAGTCCACCAAGGATTCTCAGCAACGTCGAGGAGCGGGTGCTTGATAGTTCCGAGAGCGATAGCCTTGGAAATCTTGCCTGCGCCCTCCTTACCTACTGCGTGAGTGCACTGGTACTCAAATGCCTGGCTCTTAACGAAGGAGAGAGTAGAACCGAGGTAGTAACGAGCGTAGTTGGTGTAGTTACCCTTCTGAAGCTTCCAGAGTTCATCATAAGTAGCGTCAGCGATAACGGGCATTTCCTTACCGTTGAAGTTGAAGGTCTCGCCTGCCTTACGGAATGCTTCGGGACCATAGGACATCAGAATCTGTCCTTCCTCAGAGTAAGCGAAGTCAATGAGCTTGAGGCAAGCCTTGAGCTTGTCGGGAAGTGCGTCGAATTCTTCCTGAGTGGAAATCTTCTTATCGGTAGTAAGACCTACGCCTGCCTTGGAGATACCCCAACCGTCGGTCTTAACAGAACGCCAGGACTCGGTAAATCTGAAGTAGTCGGGAGTGGAGGAATCGCCGTCATCCCACTTAGCAACAGGAACCATTACAGCCATGTACTTCTCGCCTTCCTGGAGAGCAGTCTCGTTGTAAATGGTCTGAGTCTGGTTGTAGTCATAGTGCATAAAGCCGAGGTCGTTCTCGAGCATTGTCTGAGTCTTTTCTGCAGAAGCCTCGATGAAGGACTTGGAGAGAAGACCTTCCTGAGCCATTGCGTTCATTCTCTCCATAGCCTCGTAGGTAGCAGTCTCTGTACGAGCGTCGTGGAGGTTGCCGTCAGTGCCTATGTAGAAGTAATCCTGTCTGGACTCAAGACCGCGAACGCCGAAGAGAATACCTGCGAAACGCATCATATCAACACGTCTCTGAGTGTTATCATCCTCACGGGAGAAGAGACCGTAGATGGTGTCTGTACCGTTGAGAGTCTGTGCGTTAGCAACTACGCAGCGGAGCAGAGCAACGAGCTCGTCAGCGTCCCAAGCTGCATTCTGACCGATGAAGAGGTCAGCACGGTTAGTTCCGTAGTAGCCGTCGTAGGTCTTGTCGATATACTCACGGAGCATATTAACAGCCTCAACACCGCTCATAGAAGCGTTCATCTTGTCGATGATGTTTCCGTAAGCGTCGTAGTTCTTGGTGATTTCCTCGGTAGCGGAACCGTCAGCCTTAACAACCTCAATCTTTACAGAGCCGGAAGTAGGCATGTAAGGAGTGTAAACGGGAGCAGCGGTTGTGCCGGACTTTTCAGCGGTGAACTCGCCTTCGCCGTTAAGCAGCTTCTCAACCCAGTCGGTTCTCATAAGGGGCATACGCTCAATATCGTCAACACCGTCGAAGTACGGGCTGAAGTAGATAGCGCCCTTGTTTGTGCCGGTAGTAGAACCGGTAATGGAGAGGCGAACGATGGGGTTAGCTTCGAGGTAAGCCTTGAAGTTGGGCATACCGTCGAGGTAGTTAGCAATGTTTACGAGCATATCGGGGCCGTTCTCGGTGAGGAGAGAAGCGGTACCGGATACGAAGTCAACCTGGTCAAGCTGAGCCTTCCAGTACTCCCACTCGTCCTTAGCTGCCTTACCCTGGTACTTGTTCTCAAACTTAACGTTGAGCTGGTTCTGAACCTCTACCCAAGTAGGCTTAAGATCGCCGGTAACGTAGGTCTTGCCATCGGCAAGTGTGAGCTTACCTGCCTCTGCTACCTTGCTGGTATCGTCTACCATCTTGGGAGTGCCGTCATCGTTAAATACGAGATTGCCATCCTTGTCCTTTTCCTGTACCTTCTCGTACTTATCACCGATAACAGAACCATCAAAGAACAGACCGGTCTTTGAGTTGTTGTAACCGGTAGCCATACGAAGTGTGGTGCCGGCAGCGTACTTCAGCTCAACTGCAGAAGCAGCGGGGGTGTTGGAATCACCCGAAGTACCGGAATTATTACCGGAAGTGCCGGAATTGCCGGAAGTTTCACCGGGCTTACAGCCGGTGAGAAGAGTAGTTGCTGCGAGAGATACTGCGAGAACAGATGCAGCAAGTTTTGTTTTTCTCATTTTGTTCCTCCTTTAGGAATGTCTGAAGGCGAATTTGCCTTTTGTTATATATCAACCGTAATATACGGCTGAAGACTGAATTAAACTCATTACTCCTTGACGCCGCCGACGTTAACGCCCTTAGCGAAGTACTTCTGAATGAAGGGGTAAATGATAAGAATGGGGATAATAGAGCAGATAATCAGTGAGTAGATAAGCGACTCGGGAGCGTAGGACAGACCAATCTGCTGCTGATCGGGATCCTGGAAAGCTTCCAGCTGGGTTCTTATGTAAACCATCAACGGCTGCTGGTTGGACTGAGCGGGAATCATCTGTCTTGCCCAGAAGTATCCGTTCCAGCGCGAAATTCCGAAGAACAGCGCTACGGTAGCGATAATGGACTTGCTCATCGGGAGATAAACTCTCCACAAAACCTGCATTTCGGTTGCGCCATCGACGATTGCCGCCTCCTCAATTTCGGACGGAACGCCCTCAAAGGAGTTACGCAGCAGGATAATGTTCATAGCCGCCATACCCATTGCGATTACAACCAGCCACTTGTTATCAGTGATACCGATTGCATTGAACACTCTCTGAGTTGCCAAGTAGTTCAGGTACTGAGGTACAAGACCTGCGGAGAACCACATGGTGAATACGAGGAAGAAGTTGAAGCCCTTGCGGAAAAGCAGACGCTTCTTGGAAAGGGCATAGGCGCCGAATATCGACAAGAACAGTTCCCAGATTGTTCCGTAGAAGGTAAGGAACAGGGTGTTCGCATAAGCGTTCCAGAAGATGTTATCGTTAAACATTTTCTTGAAAGCTTCAAACTGAATGTTCTTGGGGAGAAGGACAATCTTGCTGTAACGCACCTCAGCCTCGCCCGAAATCGACGAAGAAATCGTGTAGATGAACGGATACAGGCAGGCGATTGCAAACGCTGTAAGCAGCGTGTAGCTTATGATTTTAAAGATAAGCTCTGAAATTTCAAGTTTTCTTTTCATAAACAGCCCTCTGATTTCATTAGTAGAGTGATACGTTGGAAGCCTTACGCGCAACGGTGTTTGCACCGATTACGAGCAGCATTCCGATAACGTTATTCATCATTTCTGCGGCGGAAGCCAGACCCTTCATAGCGCCTTCGATACCGTTTCTCTGTGAGAAGGTGGAAACAACGTCCGCAGTAACGTAAGTCTCGGGCTTGTAGAGAAGCAGAACCTTTTCGTAACCGATGTTCAGCAGCGAACCGATTCTGGTAATCAGCATAATAACGATTGTGGAGAGGATAGAGGGGAGAACAACGTATCTCATCTGAGCCATCTTGCCGGCACCGTCAATCTGAGCCGCTTCGTAGCTTGTGGGAGAAATTGCGATAATCGCAGCGAAGAATACGATACTGTCGTAGCCCGCGCCCTCCCAGATACCCGAAATCTGGTAAATCGCTCGGAAGTAAGCCGGATTGTTCAGCAGACCAAGTCGTGCAACCTCGGGGTCAACCGCACCGATGTTTGCAAGCATCTGTGAGAGAACACCGACGCCGCTCGTTTCGGAGCCCTGCTTAACCAGCATCGCGATAAGCGAGGTCATAACGACGGTGGACATAAACTTCGGAAGATATGTAGCAACCTGCAGGAAGCTTCTCATAATGTTCGACTGAATTTCGTTGAAGAACAGCGCGATGATAATAGGCATCGGGAAACCGAAAACCAATCCGTAGAAGCTGAGCAGGAACGTATTTCTGAACGCTCTCCAGAACTCTGCGGAAAGTCCGTCTCCTCCGAAGAGAAGTCTTCTGAAATGTGAGAAACCTGCGAAGTACTGGTCGGCAACCACCTTGGCCTCGTCCGAAACCTTAAAGCACGCCAACAACTCGTACATCGGGAAGTATCTCCAGAAGAGGAATACGAGAATCATCGGAACCAGCATCACATACAGACGCCAATCCTTAAGAACTGTCCTCAGCACGTTCAGCCAATGATGTTTTTCGACATCATCACGAACAAGCTGTTCGGGATTTTCGACGTATGTGCCTGTTTCCGCGTCGAAAATCAAATAGTCACTAACTTGCATCTTTGAAACCTCCTGAAAGTTATTTATAAAAAATGCGATTAGTCATTGTAATCGGAGTTATCGGCTTGCTTTTTCTCGCGCTCTTTCTCGCGCTCCTCCGCAGTGCGGATAAGATAACTCCTCTGGTCCTCGAAAAGACCGTCGATTTTTCTCGAAATCAGCGTTACAACCACAGCGAACAGCATCGAAAGGCAATCCACCAGGAAGAACGAAACTATGGAACCGAGCTCGTCTCCGAACAGCAGAGCCACTCCCCACCGTCCGAGAATTGTTCCCGCAAACGCCGTAAGCGCGTAGAGAATACACACCTCAATGCGCTTTCTCACCGCTTCCTTGCCCATCGCCTTAAACCAGACGAGAGCGACCAGCGAGAAGCAGTTGCCCACGATATACACCACGAACTGCTGAGGCGAACCGCCCGTCACCGCGCAGAACGCTATACCCGAAGCCACCGCGGGAACAGCCGCCCACGCGCCCCACCGCATCATCACGATGCAGACCATCGCCACCATCGGCGACAGCGAATACAGCTCGTTGGGGAACCAGCTCGACGCCGCCAGCGCCACAACCGCCTCGGCAACCACCGTCAGTACAGTCATTATCGCAATATCAATACCCTTGTACTGATTAAAAGAAATATTGTTGTTCATCAAGAAACCCGATTCATATTTAATCGTTATAATCCCGCCCGTGCGCAGATATTCCCGCCTGCGGGGAGCTTGTTATCATTTTGTCAATTACGGCACACCTACACTCGGCGTGTTAAAACGGATATGTTTCTATTTTAGCGTAGTTGGGGGAGTAATTACAAGTCCATTTTCAGATAATTTATGCACAATTCGGACATTTACGGACATTTTGGCGTAATTCAGCATTCTCTCACCGCTTATCTGCTCAAAAAACAGCATAGATTTTTGTGCAATTTTCACAAAATCAGCCTTTTGTTCTTGAAAACATACCACGTTAATTATATAATAGACATAGACAAAACATATCCAAATCAGCACTGAAAGGAAAACCCAGATGAAAGAAATCCGCATTTCACCTAACAGCACGCTTGCCGAGGCTCTGAAAACCATACAGCCTGGCACCCGAATTGTCCTGCCCGAGGGCGTTTTCAGGGAGAAGCTTGAAATCAACGTCCCCGACCTTGAAATCGTCGGCGCGGGATCGGGTAAAACAATCATCGTCAACGGCGACTACGCAAAGAAGATTGCCGCGGACGGACGCGAATTCAACACCTTCCGCACCTACACGCTCGCGGTTACCGCGCCGCGCGTAACGCTCCGCAATCTCACCGTGGAGAACGACGCCCGCTCTCCCGAAACGCTCGGTCAGGAGGTCGCGCTCACCGTGTATGCGGACGAGTTCCTCGCTGAGGACTGCGCGTTCCTCTCCACTCAGGATACCGTTTTCCTCGGACCTCTGCCCGACGACCTCATCAAGCGGTACGACGGCTTTCTCCGCAATTCCCTGCGAACCGAGGGAGAACAGAAGCATATCTTCCGCCGCTGTCTTGTCGCGGGAACGGTGGATTTCATCTTCGGCTGCGGAAACTCGCTGTTCGAGGACTGCGAAATCCGCTCGCTGTGCGACGCCCGCGGTCACGGCTACATCGCCGCTCCGTCCCACTCGTCCGAGCAGGAAATCGGCATTGTGTTCCACAAGTGCCGCCTCACCCGCGAGAGCGGAGTAGCCGACGGCTCGATAATGCTGGCTCGTCCGTGGCGCGACTACGGAAAGACTTCCTTCATCAACTGCGAGATGGACAAGCACATATCCGCCGAGGGCTTCAACAAGTGGGGAGATACTCACCGCGACCGCACTGCGCGCTTTGCCGAATACCCGACAAAACCCGATGCTCGCGTTCCGTGGAGCAGACTTCTCACCGAACTTGAAACAAAAGCGCTTCTCGATTATTTCGACAAATAATCCGAGAAAACGTTTTCATTTGAATCAAGTATAACATATTTTTTCCCGCATTTCAACCGCATTTTGAAAAGATTGTACAATCTGCATAAATTTTTCCTCACATCTTTGTAACCGTGTCTTTATACGAAAAAAGCCCTTTTTCAAGCCGTTTTAACCATATATGTATCAGGAGATAACATTATGAACAACATATCGTATATTGCGAAGAATATGAGAACCATATCCACCCACCGTCACTCTCACGAGGATTGGGAGCTGGTGTACTGCACAGGCGGAGATGGATGCTTTGAATTTGCCGACAGCACCCTGCCCTACTCCGAGGGAGACATCGTGGTTATCCCGCCTAACATTTCCCACCTCAACAAGAGCGAAAACGGCTTCACGAACATTCACGCAAACATCAGCGAGGCAACCCTCCCGTTCAAAGAGCCCGTAGTCATAACCGACGACAGCGACAGGCATATTCTCACCGCGTTCACCGACGCATTCTACTACTTCAGCAACAAGACGGACAACCGCCAGCTGATAGTCTCCGCTTTCGGAAATCTGATTGTCAACTATGTCATTGCGTTCCGCAACACGAAGCCTCTGCGCAATGTTGTCGGAGTAATCAAGAGCAACATTCTCCAGAACTACACAAGCTGCGACTATGAGCTGGACAAATATCTTCGCACCGTGCCGTTCTCCTACGACTACCTGCGAAAGCTGTTCAAGAGCGAGGTGGGAATGACTCCCCACAACTATCTGATAAGTCTGTGAATGCAGATGGCGGAGAAGCTGCTCTGTTCCACTCACGGCGTAGAGCAGAACATATCGCAGATTGCATACATCTGCGGCTTTTCCGAACCGCTCTACTTCTCGCGCGTGTTCAAGAAGAACTTCGGCGTTTCTCCCAAAAGCTACGCCGAAAGAGCTAAAAAGGAAAAGAACGAGGAGTGATTTTCCGCTCCCCCGCAACGCGAACTTCGTTTCAAAAAGCTCATAGCTATTATATAATGATAAGGAAACAGACGTGCTATTCTAAAAAAGGTAGTACTATTGACTTTTCCGAAAAAATATTATATAATAAAGTTGGTTGGCAGGTCAACCCGACAGAACGAACAGCGTCTGCCGTTGACAAGAATTGCGCTATACCGGCGCACGACATTTTTCTATAAGGAGAAAAAGCTATGAGATACGAAATCAAAGGCGAACCGCTTCCCGTCCTCATCACCTACCTTGACGCAGGCGAGTCCATCAACTGCGAAAAGGGTGCTATGAGCTGGATGACGCCCAATATGGAGATGGCAACCAGCACAGGCGGCATCGGAAAGGCATTCAGCAAGATGTTCTCGGGCGAGTCTATATTCCAGAACACCTACACCGCTAAGAACGGCCCCGGAATGATTGCTTTCGCTTCCAGCCTCCCCGGTTCGATACTTACATTCGACATCAGCCAGGGCGATATGATTGTACAGAAGGGCGGCTACTTTGCTTCTCAGCCCGGAGTAGAACTCTCCATCGCGTTCCAGAAGAAAATCGGCGCGGGATTCTTCGGCGGCGAGGGCTTCATTATGCAGAAGCTCCACGGCAACGGCCTTGCTTGGTGCGAGATTGACGGCTGCGTTATGCAGTACGAGCTCAAGCCCGGCGAGCAGCTGCTTGTTGACACAGGCTACCTTGCAGCAATGAGCGCAACCTGCACAATGGACATTCAGACCGTAAAGGGTATCGGAAACGCGCTGTTCGGCGGCGAGGGACTGTTCAACACCGTTGTTACAGGACCAGGTAAGGTATATCTCCAGACTATGCCTAAGAACCAGCTCGCTTCGGCGCTTATGGTTGGTACAAGCAACTAATCACGACTGATACATACAACAAACGAACACCCCTCAGAACAGAGGGGTGTTTGAGCTTGTCGAAAAAGTCCAAAAACAGGCTGGCGAGAAAGGTACAGATGCTAGGAAGCGTTGCTACGACTAGCCTTTGTGGCTGTCGTAGCAACGCTGACGACGCAGATGTGCCTTTATCGACAGTCTGGAACTCCCCCTCTGTTCGGAGGGGGATTTTTTATATTGTTTCGGGGGAAAGCTTCTCCCAATCCTCTATATATAAATCGGAAAAGCGGCGGACATCGCCCTCTTGGCTCGTTACCTTGTCGAACACGCCGACTACGAAAAACCCCGCCTTGTGCGCGGTTTCGGCGCAGTACTCCGAGTCCTCGAAGACGGCGCATTCCGAAATATCCGCGCCCAGCCGCTCTGCCGCTCTGAGGTAAATATCGGGCTTATCCTTGAACGCACAGACCTCGTAACAGTCGGAATAGAACTCCACATAATCGAGCAGTCCCGACTTTTGCAGAAACGGCTCCGAAACATCACGGCGCGTTCCCGTGGCAATGCACATCTTAATTCCCGCAGCCCTTGCCTTTTCTAGGAACTCACGCACTCCCGCTTTCAATTGAACGCGCTCCGCATAATGTACACGCATTTTGTCATAAACGGGTTCAACCAGCGCTCTGTCGTCAAAATTCACGAGGTGCGACGACTCCGCACGCCAATAGCCCATGCTGTCGCACAGTGTTCCGTCCATATCTAATATGTAGAATTTCTTCATATCGTCTCTCCTTTGCTCTATACTGTTATTATAGCTTATTTCGGGAGAAATTGCAAGGGGGCTTTGCCACTTGACAAACGAATGCGATGGTGCTATACTGAAGTTATCTACCCTTTTACACGATACGAAAGGACACCGATATGGTCAGAATACGAAATCTGAAGAAGAGCTTCAATAACTTTCCCGTGCTCCGCGGACTGAATATGGACGTCTATGACGGCGACGTCTACGGCTTTCTGGGAAGAAACGGCTGCGGCAAAACCACGACAATGAACATAATCTGCGATATTCTCCCCAAGGACGACGGCGAAATCGCGCTCGGCAGCTCACCCGACAAAAAGGTGGTAATCGGCTATCTGCCCGAAAGCCCGATGATTTTCGGGTATATGACCGCTCGTGAGTACCTTGAATACATCGGCGCTTGCGCCAACTATGACGGGGACATCCCGAAGCGCACCGCCGAGGTGCTTGACATAGTGGGACTGAGCGCCGCGGCAGACCGCCGCACCAAGGGCTTCTCCCGAGGAATGACGCAGCGCCTGGGAATGGGCGCGGCAATCTTCCGCAACCCCGAACTGCTGATATTCGACGAGCCCACCTCCGCGCTTGACCCGCAGGGACGAAGCGAGGTTATCGAAATAATCAACCGCTTAAAGGCTATGGGAAGCACCATTATTCTTTCAACGCACATTCTCCCCGATGTTGAAAGAGTAGCAAACCGCATAGGCATAGTAAACGGCGGAGTTCTCGTTGAGGAGGGCGAGCTTCACGAGGTTATGCACAAGCACGGCGGAGACGTGATTACTCTTACCGTAAAAAATCTCACTCAGGAGCAGAAAATCGCGCTGCTGAAGGTGGATTTCGCCCGCGCGGAGCTTACCGACGCAGGCGTGTTCCGTTTCGGCACGGACAACTCCGAGGAAACCTCAAAGCGACTTATGCGAATTATCGCGGACAACGATATGATTGTCGAGGACTTCCACATAGGAACGGCAACTCTTGACGAAGTATTCAGAAAGGTGGCGGGTTGATATGCAGCTTAAATACAGCTTTAAAAAGGAATTGGCGCAGTTTTTCCGCACGTTCCGCTTTCTCGCGGTGGTGCTGGTGGTGTTCTCGTTCGCTGTTGCAAATCCCCTGATGTTCAAGTTTACGGACACTATGCTTAAAGCGATGAATATGACGGGCTCGGACGACACGAGCACAAGCGACAGTGCCTCGCCCGACAGTTCCACAAGCACTCCCGACAACACCTCAAGCACTCCCGACAATCTCACCGATATTTTCGGAGGAATGACGCTTGATATTACCGATGACAAGTCGGAAACGAACGCTTCCGTTCTCTCTGCTAATCCCGAGGACCCTATGGCTTCGCTTGAAGCGGCTCTCGGCGATATTGGAATGGAGGATATGTTCAGTATGTACTCGGACGCGGGACTGATGTTCGCAACCTCGATTTCCACGTTCTCGGGCGGACCTCTGCTGGTGATAATGCTGCTGCTCCTCTCGGCGGCGGGCGGCGAGCAGAAAAAGCGCGCAATGATAGTGCCAATGTGCAGCGGCTTGCAGTACAAGAGCTATCTGCTGCCTAAGTTCGTAATCTACCCGCTGACCGTTTTCGCTACGGTGTTCCTCGCTTCGATGACTGCGGGCGGGTTGTGCAATCTGATGTTCCCCAATAATCACGTTTCGCTCGGGATAATGCTTTTGTCCTCGGTGCTTAATGCAATCTACATGGTGTTTATCCTGTGCATTTTCCTGTCGCTGGGACTGTGCAGCTCCAAGCCCGGAGTTATGGCGGCGGTAGTGTATGTGGGACAGCTGCTGGTATCAAGCCTGCTTAACGGAATAGGGCTTACGGACTACCAGCCGTTCGCACTGCTTAACGCAATCGGCGGCGGTATGGTAATGGGAGACTTCTCCCTCGCGGAAAAAGCGCCCTCGATTATCGTTTCAGCGCTTATCGCAATCGTGGTTTGCGTGCTGATGTACTTCCTAGCACTCGGCGTTCTGGGCGCAAAGAAAACGGATAATCAGGCGGAAAAAGAGCCCGAATTCTGATAATCACATAGCGATAGAACAACAAAATCCCCCTCCGAACGAGGGGGATTTCTTTATATGCGGGGTTATTCAATAGGTGAACATTCCTGTGACGGATAATGGGTTCACGTCATTCGTCAAGATTTTCAATACATTTGGACGCAAGCGCGGGAACATAGTACGCTCCGTAGTTGTGAAAGTACTCGTTCGGGTTATCCGCAAAAGCAGCCGCTCTGTCAGCGTAGCTCACAACAAAGCGATAGTACGGTACGTTGTAGCCGTCTTTGTTCTCGAGGTATACAAGCTCGGTGTTAAAATAATTGTCCTCGGATACGCCTCTGTCGGAATACTCCTCGGGAACAACAGCGTAGCACTCACCCGCAAAGAGCTTTTCAACCGCTTCCTTTGGGGTAATGGTCGGATAGAAGCCGACAGCGGTGAGGTCGTCAAGCCGGTTTTGCTGGCGCAGGACAATCTCTCCATCACGCAAACAGAAATCAATGGACGTGAAGTTGTTGTTCATAATCATTTCAAAGAAATTGTCGGAATATTTGTGAAGCACAGGGCTGTATTTCTCCTCGCCGAGCGAGCTGTAACCCACCATTGCGTAGTATTTGTCGAATATCAGCTTATCGGAAAATTTGTCGGCAAGATAGATATAAGCGTTATACTTCGCTGCGCCCCTGTAAGCGTCCCCCTCCAGCGAGCAGTCGTCGGGAAGCTCCTCCTTGCCGATAACGTATTCCTGAGGCGGCAAAGCCGTCCCCGTGAACACGGGAAGCGAGTATACCTTATCGTAGGGCGCACCGGAAGGGAAGTTTTCTTGTTTAACCTCTCCCTCATCGGGAATATAAGTTATCGGCACATAGGATTTCAGATATTCGCCGAAATGCGATTCGTCGGTCGGGAGCGAAAAATCGAATTTCCGCAGCGTATCGTCCTTAACGTAATTAAAGGGGAGATTGTCAAAGTCGATTAAAAGTTGGGTTTCCCCATCGGGAATAACCAAGCCCGAACCGCCCTCCGCTGCGGGCGAAATCACGATTGAACCCGTTCCGCTGCTGCTGCGTACAGGCTGACCTCCGCTTTGCAGAAGCACAACTCCCGCTACTGCCGCAGCTGCCGCAGCCCCACCGAGGGAGTAAAACAGCGCCTTGGGCTTGCGCTTGCGCGGCTTGTCGGCTCTCGCAAGCTTGTCCTCGCTTATATAGTCAAGCGCACTTATAATTCTTGGAATGTCGTTCATAAATAAATGCCCTCCTTTCTGAGATAGTCGCACAGCTTGTTTCGGGTGCGATAGAGAATGTTGTTTACCTTGCTTTCGGAGAAGCCGCAGCGCTCGGCAATATCGGCAACCGAGTCGAAGAACCAATATTTCCGCAGAAACACCGTTCTCACGCTCTCGCTCAGCGTATTGAGGAAAGCGTCAATCGCTCTGCCGATTTCCTCGTCCGTCTTTTCGGCGGAAAGGCGGCTGTCGGGGATAACCTCGCTCAGCTCCTCCAGCGAGCAGTCAAAGCTCCCGTGCCGCTTTTGCCGTGTGTTGTATTTCAGACGTGAGAGTGAGACGTTTCGTGCGATTTTGCAGACGTAGGCTTTAAGACTGCGCGGCTTGTTGGGAGGAATGGAATTCCACACGCCGAGCAGAACGTCGTTGAAGCATTCCTCGCTTTCCGCGCGGTCTCCGAGTA